>NZ_JBFTSN010000241.1:0-9880 GCF_056400045.1 Paenibacillus sp. 01L418 | reverse complement strand
AATTCGGTGTGGCCGGTATTTTATTGGATTTTTTGAAAGGGTACTTGCCCGTGCTTTTTATAATGGGCAGCAGCTATAATCATGGTTATCTAATCGTTCCGCTTGCCATCGCGCCTGTAGCAGGGCATGCCTTTTCTCCTTTCCTGAAAGGGAAGGGCGGCAAAGCTATTGCTGTCTCATTCGGTATATGGAGTGCGCTCACGGGGTTCGAGGTTTCTTTGGCTTATGCCATAATTCTAGCGCTGATGGCCGGTGTGAGCCGTATGATATATAAAAAAAAGCCTAAATCCACCGAGGTGGATGGCTTGCAGGTTGTGGTTGGCATGCTGCTTCTTTCCGTTTATTTGTATATAAGGATGTTTTCAGCTGCCATACTCCTCGTATGGCTTGGAAATTTTGCAATTCTTGTTTATAAGCACAGAGTTGAAATAGGGAAGTCGTGGAAAAAAGGATATGACAAAGGTGTCTAAAATGATAAAGAGATTGTCTCTTAAGGTGATGCCTTTCGAGACAATCTCTTTAATTATCTTCCCGCCAAACAAGCCTTCATCAGGAGTTGTATTTATACTACGAACGGGAATTTTCACGCATAGCGCCCAATACGATGTGATAACCATCAGGGTCTTTGATATAAGCGTTTTTAAATTCGTGATTGCCGTGAGCATCAGTAAACGGTTCGACCGCAATATGTCCGCCTAGTCTACGCACTTCCTCAATAAGTGAGTCCAAGTCATCCCAGCTCACATGAATAAATGTGTCCCATCCATAGTCGGGGCCTTCCCATTCTGTAGGATAATCTGGACGTTTTTGTGCGCGTGCGTTAGGCCGGACATCTTCAGCGGAAGCCGCCTGCTGCAGAATGACGGTCATTCCGTCTCTTTCCGCATGCCCCCAGTTATCGATATGGCAGCCGAGCACATCACGGTAGTATTCCTGGGACTTCTTTAAGTCCGAGACCAGCCGAACTTGAATGGTGTGACCGAATATTGCTTTTTGACCTGTAAGTGTCTTTGCAGCTTGCTCGCTCATTTTATTTCTCCTTTGTCACCAGAAATTTTATTAAGCATTTTTGACTATATTCGATTATCTGCCAATGTTTTCCTGCAATTACACCGAGATTGGTATGCTACAAGAAGCGGTGAGACAAGATCAAACAAAACCAATGTCGACTTATGTATTGATAGCACGCTAGTGCGTATGCTGAAAAAAGGATGCATAAACGTCTGTAACGCAAGCTAGCATATAGGTACTAAACCAAATCTATAAATCAATCWAATGTCAGGTTGCAWATGATAGAGATGATTCATATGTTGTAAGTATCTTCTAAGAGGAGGAATTACGCATATGCCAAAAGAAAAGAAAAATGCAAAAAACAGTTCACTAGGCAACCGTACAGGCGGCAATCGTACTGGGGGTAACCAAACAGGTGGCAACCGCACAGGCGGCAATCGTACTGGAGGTAACCGAACAGGAGGCAATCGCACAGGCGGCAACCGTACTGGAGGTAACCGAACAGGAGGCAATCGCACAGGAGGCAACCGTACTGGAGGTAACCGAACAGGCGGCAATCGCACAAGAGGTAACAGAACTGGAGGCAACCGGTCTGGCGGAAATCCAGCTGGTGGCATTGAATCAGGCACTGAACTTTAATTAAAGCAGAAGATGCCTAAGATTTGCATAAGCTATGCTTGAACAAGGAAGCAGCTCATGACTCTTTTGAGTACTGAGCTGCTTTTCTTTTTCAAGGCTTCATAGGAAGGGGATGAATGGTGGTAACTTACCCTTTACCTTTACGTGTCAACTCAGCAAGGGCAACCCATTGCTCGTCGGTCACCTCAGCCAAGCTGTTGAATTGACCTGCTCCTTGCAGCCACTCACCGCCGTCTATCGTAACGACTTCACCATTCAAATAATGAGCAAAATCAGATACTAAATATGCGGCTAGATTGGCTAGTTCTTCTTTATCACCAACCCGCTTTAAGGGGATGCGGTTGATCATTTTCTCTTCAAGCTCGGGAGTTGGAGATAAGCGTGACCATGCGCCTTCTGTTGGGAACGGACCGGGTGCGATTGCGACTTGTCGAATTCCGTATTGCGCCCATTCTACTGCGAGTGATCTAGTAAGAGCTAGAACGCCAGCTTTGGCTGCTGCGGACGGGACGACATATCCTGAGCCGGTTGAAGCATAAGTTGTGACGATATTTAGCATTGTTCCGCCTTTTCCTTGTTCAATCCATCGCTTTCCTACCTCGAGCGTCGTATAAAAGGTTCCGTGCAGAACAATATGTAGGATGGTATCTACCGCTCTTGGAGAAAGCTTTTCAGTAGGACTGATGAAATTGCCAGCTGCATTATTGACGAGGATATCGATTTGACCAAAATGGTTCTCAACGGCTGTAATAAGCTCATGTACTTGCGCGGGGTCTCGTACATCACAGCTTTTGTAATACACGCTGCTTGTCGGTACACTCATTTCTTCAGCAGACTGCTTCAGTACGGCTTCTCTGCGACTTGCAATGGCGAGTTTAGCGCCTAGAGCAAGAAACTTTTCCCCCATAGCTCGGCCGAGGCCTGTAGCTCCTCCCGTTATGAGAACGACCTTTCCTTGCAATAAATCGTTTGTAAATGGTCCCAAATGCACACCCTCCTCTGAATCAGAATGATTCTGTCTGTTTATTCATATCAGGGAGTGGTATAGGTTATGTGCAAAATAAAGAATCATTTAGACACTATCCATTCATAACATATCGACTGAGAAATGCCGCCACTTTTTGTTCATAGGCTGTTGTATCCGTACCATAGGACATGCCGTGACCAGCACCCTCGGCGATATAAATATCTTTGTCAGCTTTACAAGCTTCATAAAGCCTCCACACCATTTCTGTAGGTACAAAAGTATCGGCGGAACCATGAATAAAGAACATGGGCAGCTTATTTTTATCCAGCTGCTTGATTGCAGATGCCTCCTCGAAGCTATAACCTGCTTTAAGGCGGGTTAATAAGCTAGTTGCAGGCAAAATCGGAAAAGCAGGCAGCTTGTACATCCGCTTTAGTTGATAAGAGAGCTGATCGGTAACGGACGTATAGCCGCAGTCCTCCACAATGACCTTGACTTGTTTTGGAACGTTTTCACCGCTTACCATCATCACAGTCGCTCCACCCATCGAAATGCCGTGCAGCACGATTTGCACCGATTCACCAAGTTTCTGTACGACCTCGT
Source organism: Paenibacillus sp. 01L418 (assembly GCF_056400045.1). Classification (NCBI taxonomy): domain Bacteria; kingdom Bacillati; phylum Bacillota; class Bacilli; order Caryophanales; family Paenibacillaceae; genus Paenibacillus; species Paenibacillus sp. 01L418. Next base: position 6,660 of record NZ_JBFTSN010000241.1, on the reverse strand, counting down.
CTATCCAAAGGAGATAATCCTTCCGATCTGGCCAGCCGAAGCCGATGTAATCGCCTTCACTATCGCCATGACCTCGATCATCAGGCATGAGCACGTTATACCCAAGCCTGTCATAATAAAATTTAGCGAAGCTGCCCATATCTTTCCCTTGCGAGGAATAGCCGTGTGCAAGAATGACGGTTTTGGACGTCAAAGTTTTGGCTTCAAGGTAATAGCCAACCAAGGAGAGACCGTCACTTGAAGTAAGGTGCCAAATTTCATAAGCTTGTTTTTCTATCCATTCTACCCCTATAGCCTCAACCGGTGTTGGACCAGTTTCGTCTGCTAACGCAATGGCAGCTTGATCATCCGTTTCCTTTTCTCCGTGAATTTGCGCTAAATCCTGATTATTGCTTAAAAATGCTTTTGAGTTTCGTTTGATTGCCACGTAATAGAAATAATAACTAATCACGGTAAGTAAACTGATAAAAAGGACCACCAAACCTCCTATTCCAAGTACAATTCTGCTCATCAGCATCGTCATAGTCATTCATTCCTCCAAGTAGGCGGTTATGTGTGAATTTGTGCTATGTCTCTATCATACTGAAGAAAGCTGCTAAAAGGGAGCGGATTGTTGAAGTGATGGTTTGAGTGTGGAGATTATAAAGGTATTGCCAGCTTCTTTATGGAATCAATCGTTATTATTGTTTCTTTTCTAATGAAAATCATTCCTTGTCTGCAATATTTCTAGTCTAAGCTCATTAGCTTGCCTTTATCAATGATGTTCATTACCAAAAAATAGTATATACTAGGCTCATATCGTACATATTCGGGTTGATGAGGGGTATAAGAGGCATGGAAATCGTAGAGGCAACCATTTCGTCCATTCAAGCCGCTTTGGAATCTGGCGAGATCACATCTCGCGAACTTGTACTATTTTATTTTGACCGAATTGCAGCGCATGATAAAGATGGACTCACGATAAATTCGGTGCTTGAGCTTAACCCCGATGCTTTATTTATAGCTTCTGCATTAGACAGCGAACGAGCTGTCCAAGGCCCAAGAGGTCCGCTTCACGGCATCCCCATCATGCTCAAGGATAATATTAATACAGGGGATAACATGCATACGAGCGCTGGCTCGCTTGCGCTTGCCAATTCCTATGCGGGAGTAGATGCTTTTATTGTACAAAGGCTGCGCGAAGCGGGGGCCATTATATTAGGGAAAGTGAATATGACGGAGTTTGCTAACTTTATGACAGATGGAATGCCGTCTGGCTATAGCTCGCGGGGCGGCCAAGTTCTTAATCCTTACAACATATCTACGCCGACAGGCGGATCAAGCGCTGGTTCAGGCGTCGCGGTGGCTTGTAATTTTTGTATGGCTTCGATTGGCACGGAAACCTCAGGATCGATCTTAAATCCAGGCAATTTAAGCTCAACCGTGGGCATTAAGCCGACCGTTGGACTGGTGAGTCGATCAGGCATATTACCACTCTCAAACTCACAGGATACTGCGGGACCAATGGCAAGAACCGTAACGGATGCAGTGATCGTATTAAACGCTATAACGGAGCATGATGACAGGGATGCTGCAATGGGTGCGGGGTACTTTAAAAAACATAAGGATTATCGTGTTTTCCTTGATCCGAAAGGTCTTGAGGGTRCACGAATTGGCATTCCTAGAGATTATTTTTTTGAGGAATTAACGGACGAGCAGCTAGCCATATTTAACGACGCAGTAGAGGTGATGAGAAAACAAGGCGCGGTCATCATTGACCCGGCTGATGTAAGAACTGCTAGGCAAATCGTTTATTCATCAGTAGTGCTGAATGAATTCAAATCCTCGATAAACGCTTATTTGTCCAAGCTGCCTCCAAACGGCAAAATTCGCTCGCTCAAAGACATTATTGCTTTTAATAACGAGTATCCGGTTGAAACCTTGAAGTATGGACAGTCCACTCTGCTGCTAGCAGAAACGACGACTTCAGGTACACAGACTGAGCTTCCATATCTTCGAGATCGGATTGCAGATCTCCGTTTATGCAAGGAAGAGGGAATAGATGCGACGATGAAGGAGCATCAGCTTGACGCGCTGCTTTTTCCTGCTGACTTTGGAGCAAGGATTACATCGCGTGCAGGTTATCCATCAATTGTCGTGCCAGCTGGCTATACTTCAAAAGGAGTGCCATTTGGTGTGACATTCGCTGCGAGGGCTTTTGAGGAGCCGATGCTCATTAAACTCGCTTATGCATACGAGCAGCACAGCATGGTGAGGCGTCCGCCTTCATTAAAGAGCTTTATTTAATGGGATAGGACGAGATGCCGCATCTCGACTATTATACGTTGGACGGAGATTTGACTCAGAGCTTTTTAAGCGCGTAACAATCAAAAACGCCTTCGTCGTCCTTTAGACGCTGTGTAGCTTTGATGGTGAAATATAAGATAAGTATGAGAAAATGATATACTTTCCTATATTTAAAAAAAATCCTCTCGACTGTTGGAGTCGGGAGGATTTGTATGCCTTTATAGCGCTATTTCTTCGCTTTAAAGTGAACAACCGCGCTATATAGCATCTTTTCAATTTTAGGATTAAATACAGCATGATGGCTGACGTGGAACACCTCTAGCAGCAAACCTTTATTATTTTCAATTTGCTGATCGATTTTTAGCTCTAGCGTCTTCAAGTCATAGGCTTCAAAAAATTCGATCTTATTTTCAATTAAATCTAGTCGGAAGTCCATTTGTTTATCTCCTATAAATAGATTTATAACCTAAACCCATTATACAGAGATATTACTTCACCCACAAAGCTTCAATTTCTTCAAGTGATTTTCCTTTGGTTTCCGGTACAACACGCCATGTAAACAAGAAGGCGAGCAAGGCCATGCCACCATAAATCCAGAACGTAGCGGCAGGTCCTGTAGAGCTAAGCATAGGCGGGAACGACTGTGAAACGAGATAATCCGCTGCCCAGAGCGCCATTGCAGCAATAGCCGTCGCTTTTCCGCGAATACGGTTAGGAAAGATCTCAGACATGATGACCCATACGACTGGTCCAAGCGAAATAGCAAATGAAGCCACATACAATAAAATAAAAATAAGCACGAGTGGACCTGCTGCATGTCCCGTTTGAAAAGCGATGCCTATAACAATCAAACAAATCGACATGGAAGCCGAACCAACGAGCAGAAGCGCTTTGCGTCCTACTTTATCAATGAGCCATAGAGCAACGAGGGTGAACAATAAGTTGATAAAGCCGACCAAAATCGTTTGGATCAATGAAGCGTTTGTTCCTGCGCCTGTTGCTTTGAAAATTTCTGGCGCATAATACATGACGGCGTTGATGCCTGTCACCTGTTGGAGCACAGCAAGTCCAACTCCTACAATTAATGCAATTCGAAGCCCTGGAGAGATTAGCTGCCGAATCGAACCGCTCTCTTGCTCGAACGAATGCTTAATATCGATCACTTCTTTTTTGGCGAGCTCTTCGCCGTGAATACGCAATAAGATCGGAAGAGCTGCTGCTGCGCGCCCTTGCTTGATCAGCCATCTTGGGCTCTCGGGCACAAAAAATAGCAAAATCATAAATAACAAACCAGGTATAGCGCCAACTCCGAACATCCAGCGCCAAGCGGAGGCGATGCCCCATGCTTCGTCACCTGATCTGGAAATCCATAGGTTTACGAAATAAGTAAGAAAGATGCCTGTAACGATGGCGAGTTGGTTAAGTGCAACAAGTCTGCCGCGATATTTTGCAGGTGCAATTTCGGCATTGTAAAGCGGGCATAACGTAGAGGTAATTCCGATTCCGATTCCACCAATAATCCGAGCCACAATAAACGCGGAAAAAGTATCCGGAATAGCTGAGCCAATCGAGCTGACAATAAATAGAATCGCGGCAGCAATAAGTACCTTTTTACGTCCGAAGCGGTCTCCCAAAATACCAGACATAGCCGCGCCAACAATACAGCCAATAATTAAGCTCGATACAGCCCATCCCACTTGTAGCTTTGATAAGTCGAATCGATCCTCCATAAAACCGACAGCACCTGATACGACTGCTGTATCGAATCCGAATAATAATCCGCCAAGAGCGGAAACAATGGAAACAAGCGTCACAAATTTCATGCTTACTTGTTCATTTTTGTTAGTAATCGGCATTTCCATTTCCGTTTCTCCTCTCTGTCAAAAACCTTTCCTGCGTGAAAACGAACTTTATTATAGCATGCAAAAAGAGCGAATCCGCTCGTAAAAACCTGCATTAATGAGTGTTGTTCCCGCATTTATTTTAGACATTGCACGCATAGGGAAACGAATAAAGAGAACTAGCATTTTGTTGTCATCCCAGCACAAAAAAGTCCATGTCGTTGCAGCATGGACTTTACTTATTTGCTCATTTTTTTATCCCCGGTAGTCGGAGGGGGGAACACCGGTCACTTTTTTAAAGACACGGCTGAAATAGTTTGGATCATTATAACCGACCTCGAAGCAAACTTCCTTTAAACTCAGTTTTCCAGTTGCCATTAACGCTTTCGCCTTTTCGATACGAAGGGCAGTGACATATTCGATAAAGGTTGTGCCTACTTGCTGCTTAAATATTTTACTGAAATAGTGTGGGTTTAGATGAACGGATTCGGCTACTTCTTCGAGTGAGAGGTCCTTTGTATAGTTGTCCTGAATAAAACGTTGTGCACGGTCTAGCACGGATTGGGTTTGCTGCTCCCGCTGCTCTCGAATGCGCTGCATTGCTGAGATAACATACGCTTCAGGTATAGCTTCCACATGTTCATGCTGCTTGTTATCACGATTCAGTGAAGGGACTGCACCATGTATCAATTCATCAAAGTGGCATATCTTGCCGCATTGCTCATAATAATTGGAGGCAAATACAGCCTCAAAATAGGATTTGCGCAAACCCTCAACACCCAAGCGCGTTTTTCYGATTCCGACTAAGATGTCAACCTCAAGCTGACGTGCTGCGATCGTGCATAGATCTTCACCTAAAGCGGTTCCGGCTGCCTTCCAATCTGCGTCCACAACAGATTTATCATGATTGATGAAGATAGCCATATGGCGATCAATTAAGGAGCTTACAACACTATTCGTTAAAGATGATTTGATAAAGCTTCTAATCGTATCGTAAACTTTTTGCTTACGATTAGCTTTGACATGCTCGGGAAATGCGATCACGATCGCACAGCCTTGTCCTAGTGGAAAGCTGAGCCATTCTGATAATTGCTCGATATCGGTATTTGTAACATGATCGACCATAAACATCATAGCGAGTTCATTTTCTGCTAAAGGCATTAATTGAGAAACTTTATGCCGCAGCTCTAGTTCGTCCGAGCGTTTCCTCTTCTCAAGCTCGAGTTCCTGTATGAGCTGCTGAAGCGTATGTATGATATGCTCGCGTTTGGCAGGCTTGACTAAATACTCTTTCACTCCGAGAGAAAGGGCTTCTTTGGCATATGCAAAATAATCATAAGCGGTCACCATGACGAACTTCACATCCGGCAAGGTATGCTTGATTTCGCGGATTGCTTCTAAACCTTGAATGCCGGGCATATTGACATCCATAAGGACGATATGGGGGCGATATTCCTCTGCTTTTTCTATCGCGACACGTCCATTCTCGGCATGGATTATTTGAAAGGTATTCGGAAGCATTCGTTCAATGATCAATTCCAAGCCTTCCCGCTCAAGTGCTTCATCATCCGCGATTAACAGTCGGTACATGTATGTTTTCACCGTCCTCTCTAACAGGTATTCGGATTGTGACTGTCGTTCCTTTACCCCGTTCGCTTTCAATATCGACTAATCCATGTAGACCATAAAATAGTTGGAGGCGCTTAAACACATTTTTTGTGCCAAGGCCTGTTGATTGTTCGGTGAATGCGCCAGCTTCCATTCGGAGCAGCGAAACTCGAATCTCTTCAGTCATTCCGCTGCCATTGTCGGATATGGAGATACGTACATGATGTTGATCATGCTTTATTTCAAGGCGAATCTTCGCTCCATTCTCCATACGTTCAATGCCATGAACAAAGGCGTTTTCTACGATGGGTTGAAGCGTGAGCGCAGGGATGTGATATGACAATGCAGATGGGTCGATATCCTTCACCAGCTGAATGCGGTCGCGAAAGCGTGCTTGTTGAATGGTGAAGTACTCCTCTACATGTGCTACCTCATCTCTGAGCGTGACCGCATGCTCCAGATTGCGCAAGTTATATCTCAGTAAATTGGACATCGAAATAATGAGATCACTTGTTTTCTCGGCTCCTTCAATGAGCGCTAGCTTGGATAATACATTGAGCGTATTAAAGAGAAAATGCGGATTAATTTGGCTTTGCAGCGCTTGCAGCTCTAATTCCTTAACGAGTCGATCCTTCTCCAGGCTTTCTTTATCCCGCTCCATCAATTCGAGGAGGTCGCTCGACATTTGCTCGAATGCGCCTGATAATACGCCAAGCTCATCCTTGGCTTGCAGCTCGTTTGAGCTTTGCTTTAGATGTCCCTTGGAGATCTGCTTCGCACGTGAGACAAGACTGCTTACAGGTCCAGTAATGCTGCGTGAAATCCATATGGCAAGTAAAATGCTCAGCAGGGTGTTCGTTATGAAGACGGCGGCACCGAGCAAATACATGCGTTTATTTTCAGCTTGAATCTGCTCATATACAGG
>NZ_JBFTSN010000240.1:0-9893 GCF_056400045.1 Paenibacillus sp. 01L418 | reverse complement strand
CTTCAATGGTTCTCAGCAGCCTTCGTTTCCTATCCCAATATCCGCAAGTTGCTCCAAATACGCTCGATAAGCTCCGCAAGGAACGAGGATTCTAAAGCTCCCAAGCTAGCAATCCGCCAAGCGTCCCCCGACRACCTGCACTTCAAAAAATAATACTGCTGCTCGCTATAGCAACTACGGTGAAATAGCAGCTATCATTCCCGATGAGTCACTATTTGCCCTAGTAAGCTTTTACTAGCTTCCACGCTCTCTCCATATCATCGATTAGCGTATACGGATCTTCCATTCCGATGTACAATCTGGCTACTGATGGGTTTGTTCCGTCCGGGTTTCTACGCTCAGGCGTTGTATTGACCGTAACGAGACTCTCATAACCGCCCCAGCTGACTGCAATTCGGAAATAATGCAGCGCATCAGCCCACTGCTTCATGACAGCAACGGGAAGCTTGCTTTCGAAAGAAAACAAGCTACTGTATCCGTCCAGTTGCTTCTGTGCCAATTCATGCTGAGGATGTGAACGAAGACCTGGATGGTTCACACGATTGACCATAGGGTGTTTCTCCAAATACTCCGCGATGATCATGCCGCTCTTCTGATGGCGCTCCATACGAAGCGGAAGCGTACGTAAACCACGAATCATTAACGACGCTGTATGAGCGGTCATGATTCCTCCTAGCAGCATATACCCTTTGTTCTCAATTTTACTAATTAGCGCAGCACTTCCAGTTACAACTCCGCCCAGACAATCACTATGTCCTGAAAAAAACTTAGTCATCGAATGCAGCACGAGATCGATGCCCATAGTCAACGGCCTTTGGAAGCAAGGTGTTGCCCAGCTGCCATCTATCATTGTAATGATCCCTGTTTTTTTCGCCAGCTCAGCTATTCCTTCAAGATCCTGCAGCTGAAAAAGGCCTGATGTAGGGCTCTCCACGTATATAATTTTTGTATTTGGCTGTACTGCATCCTCGAAATCGGAGAGCAAACTGCCATCTACATAAGTGACTTCAACCTGATATCTCTCTGTCATTTCGTTTAGAAACTCTCGTGTTGGCCCGTAAGCCTGATCAACACAGATGACATGATCGCCTGAACGAAGCAGCGCATGCAGCGTTCCTGCAATTGCAGCCATGCCCGATGCGAAGCAGCGCGACTGCTCACCGCCCTCCAATTCGGCGATTTTGCTTTCCAAATATTTTACCGTTGGATTGTTGCCGCGGGAATATACGTTGGCAGCTAATACATCCTGCATCGCATGATCGAAGGTTTCATGATTCTCGAAAGTAAATAAGCTATTTTGATAGATCGGTATGGTTACCGCACCGTAATGTTGTTTATCTACCTGATCGTGAGAGACTTTTGTATGCAGTTGATTATCCATTTCTTTTCTCTCCATCATGTCGTTTCCCTCTATCCATTCCATGAATTTATTATCCTTTTTCTGCTCCCTGTGTTAATCCCTCTACGATGAAACGCTGGGCAAAAGCGAACAATACGACGGTAGGAATGACCGAGAGTACCGTTCCAGCCGACATTGCACCCCAATCGACATCAAATTTCATAACGAAGGAGTTCATAGCTACCGGCAACGTCTTCAATGCCTCGTCATCGATAAACATGACAGCCATAAACAGCTCATTCCAGTTTTGTACAAATGCAAAGATGAAGGTTGAAGCAATGCCCGGCAACATAACCGGAATGATCACTCTTAACAACGCCGTCAGACGCGAACAACCATCAATCATGGCTGCCTCCTCTAAGCTGCTCGGAACGCGTTGGAAAAAGCCTCGAAGCATAATAGTTGAGAATGGAATAAGCATAACCGTGTAGCAGATAATTAATGACATCCTTGAATTAATCAAATCCAAGTCCGCCATCAATAAGTACAATGGAGCTAGTGCAATAAATCCCGGAAGCATTTGCGTAACGAAAAACGCCATCATAATCTGTTTATGCCCTCTAAACTGAAAGCGGGCCATGACATATGCGCTTAGAGTCGCAATAAAAATAACGATCGCGGCAGCAAGGACGGCTACCAATAAGCTGTTGAAGATGTAAATATGGAATTTCGATATTTTAAAAATCTGGATGTAGTTATCCAGCGTGAATTGCTTTGGCCAATATTGAAGCGGGAAAGAGAATATATCCTTTTGAGGCTTAAGTGAAGTAATGACGATCCAGTATAAAGGAAATACCATGATTACAAAATGCAACGCTAGATACAGCACCTTCAGACCTGTCAGTATGCGTGGCTTCATCTTAAAAATCACCCACCTTTTCTGACTTGGTCACAAACAAATAGAAAATCGTGTACAAGATTAGAATGCCGATCATCGTAACACCAATTGCCGATGCCATCCCGTAGTCCCCGCCGTAAATAATTTTATCCAGCATTAATGAGGATAAAATATGGGTTGTTCCCGCAGGACCGCCGTTAGTCAAACCGTAAATAATCGTTGGATCATTGAATATCCATATCGCTCTGAGCAAAGTCGTTGCGATAATCGTAGGAAGAATAAAAGGAAAGGTGACATTAACAAACTTGCGAATGCTCCCCGCTCCATCCATATCCGCTGCCTCATACAAATCAGCTGGCACCGATTGAAGAGCCGCAAGCAGCATGATTGCAAAAAACGCGATGCCGTACCATACATTGGCGATAATGACCGATGACATTGCCCAATCTGGATCAGAGAGAAAACCGATTCTAGTATCAATAAGGCCGATGCGCATTAAAAGATCATTAATAACGCCCATTTGGGAGTTGAACATCCATTTCCAAATCAAGCCGATTAAGAAACCAGACAAAGCCCAAGAGTAAAAGATAAACCCTTGATATACCCCTCTGCCTTTAAACGGTTTACGCAAAATCAGTGCAAGTGAGAGGCCAATCAAAAATTGAAACGTTAAGGAGAAAAACACCCAGTATGCGCTATTCGTCATTGCTTTCAGAAACTTAGCATCTTGGAATGCGGTTACAAAGTTCTGGAATCCGATGAATCGAACGTTTGTCAGATCGAACAGAACGTAGTTCTGAAACGCCATGACTACCCCTTGCAGGAATGGATAAAACGTAAATATGAGCAGCAACACCAAAGCTGGTAGCAAGCTGAGCAAAATATACGTTCGCTGCTTTCTCAATGCAATCACCGCCCTTGACTTAGAAAATGCGATGGGCGGCTGCTGAGCCACCCATCACTATTTTTCAGATTATTTTTTCATGTCCGCTTTCGCTTTCGCCCAATATTCATTCCACTTCGTTAACGTATCCTCAACTGAAGTTTGACCTAGCAGCATCGCCTGACCACTTTCCATAGCGACGGTACCCCATTGTCCATTAGCTGGATATTCGAATGGCGGTTTGAAATTGATGAACGTATCTGGTTTGTTCGTCATATCAAGCAAAGTTTTGTAAGGTCCTTTTTGGAAAAACTCATCCTCTGTAGCCGAAGAGTGGATCGGTACAGTACCATGACTTTTGGATAGCTGTGTATTCTCCTCAGGAGAGGATAGGAACGTAATTAATTTCCAAGCAGCTTCCTTGTTCTCTGAGTGGGAAGTGATACCCCAGCCTGCTCCACCTGCAGAAATCATCGCTTTGCCTGAAGGACCAGTAGGCATTGGAGCCGTTGCCCAAGTTCCTTCTTGCATGTTCTCGCTCAATACTTGAATAACGTCTGGATCTTGCAAAAGGAATGCAGTTACACCAGAAGTAAATGCCTGTACCTGCTCTTGGAAGCCCCAGTTAATGGAATCCGGAGGTGATCCTTCTTTGTACAGCTTCACATATAGATCTAGTGCCGTTTTGGCTTCTGGAGAAGAGTAGATTGTTCCGCCATCTTTCAGGAACATCGCATCATCAACATTGATCTTGTCTGCGTCGTACGCTTGAATCAATGTATCCGGAACACCGTTGGCACCAGGACCGCCACGGAATGAGAAGCCGTAACGGTTTTTCGCAGCGTCCGTCAGCTTAACAGATGCATTAACTAACTCTTCGTAGGTAACCGGAGCATTGATTCCCGCTTCCTTCAACCAATCTGCACGATAAAACAATTGGCGCTGATACAATCCGTTTGGTATGAAGTAGAGCTTATCCTTGACGGAAGCAACGGATTTAGCAACAGCCGTTACAGTGCCAAAGTCGCTCCATGAGCCTGTGTAATCGTTCAATGGCTCTACGTAGTTGTTATTTACGAATTCCGCAACGTTAAGATCGCGTACTTCCAAAACGTCTAGCGGTTGTTTGGCGGCCAACATCGTTCTGATTTTGTTATCAGCCTGATCAAACGGTGGAGAAATCAATTCAACCTTGATGTTCGTGTTCTGGGCCATGAATTTGTCGATGCTTGCTTTAATCAATGCTGTACGACTCGGGCTGGTCAAGCTTTCAATCATGCGAAGCGTAATTACTTTCTCTTTACTTCCGCTGTCAGGCTTTTTCCCATCATTTGAAGAACTGCAAGCTGTAGTGAGAGTAAAAACCATTACAGCCGTCAAAGCGGATAACATCCATGTTTTCATTGGTTTACCAAACATATGAATCCCCCTAGAGACATAGTGTCATACTATCTACCTGTATGATAGGTTAAATATAATGTAAGCACTTTCATCTTGTCAATAACAAATTTTAATTAATAATGACGTATCGTTTCCTCGATAATATCCATCATTTTGTTAAATTCAGCTAATGCATGCTGTACATCATGTTTGGCAATACCGTCAAATAACGTACGATGGAACGGATAAGTATTATCAAATAATTCCTTAACGCCGAACGGGCCAGCAAAGAAACGTTTGATTAATTCAGAGATAGATTCATAGACGCTGTGAAGCAGCGGATTAGCGGCAGCATCATAAATATGCTGGTGAAACTTATAGTCAATTGCCGATGTATCCAGACCTCTGTTTTTGCACACATCATACTCTTCTAAACATTGTCTCATCTTCTCGATTTTTTCGTTGCTAATCCGTATAGCAGCAAGCTCTACAGCCTTTCCTTCCAAAGCTCTGCGCACGTCAAGAATATGAAGAAGAAACTTCTTCTCATTCTCAATTTTCACCTTTCCGCTATAGCGATAGGACTCAGAATCATTAACAAATATACCTTTTCCATTCACCACTTTAACAATATCGATAGCTTCAAGATACCTCAGTGCTTCGCGCAAAGAGGAACGTCCTACACCTAATAATTTTGTCAGTTCTTCAGCTGATGGAAGCTTGTCTCCCTCCTGCAAGCCTTTAACCTCGATGTATTTTTGAATCTCTTCTGAGACCAACTCATGGACATTTTGCTTCTTAACTTTCTGAATCATTTCTATCATCCTTTTTACCTTTCAGATAGGTGAATCTTATTCGATTATATGTATTTTGTCAATAAAGCGCTCTCTTTTTGCAAGCATTGCTTACAAGCCGATAGAGTCTGCGTTTACCATTTTCACAACTAATATTTTGCTAGATGAGAGATGAGAATGCTCCTTCGAACATAAAATAAGAAAAACTTGCTTATTTACTTTCTATTTTTTAATTTCGGTATTTCCTATTTAATGATAGTAGAATCTTACCTCCATAAGGGAAAGAGGTGCTGCCATGCTTGAGCAGATTATTCTAGTTAGCAGCTTTACGTTTATTATTCATTTTGCAGAAACGATTACATATTCTCTTCGATTAGCTGGCGTACGTATGGGAAAAATAGCAGTCGCTATATCACTAACTGGCATTATCCTGCTCGTATCGCGAACAGCGTTGTGCGTGCAAGCACCCCTTATGGGAAAGCTCATCGATTCTGCTAAAACTTCCATGGAGTATTCACTGATTGAGCAATTTCGAATCATAATCTTAAGCGCATCTCTAGGAACAATTGCAGCGATGCTAGCATTTCCAACCGCGGTCATGCTGGCTAGACGAGTCATTGCCCATTTGGAGGTAGCAGGCTCTATCCCAGGCTTGCTGAAAACGACAGTATCTATAGAGAAACTTAAAAACTCGCGTTCACACATCCGTCTGCCAAAGCTGGGAATGCTGGCGCGATTAAGAATTGGCGGTATACCGAAACGATTGTTTTTACTCAACATTATCGTAACCGCGGTCTATACCATTGGCGTGCTTGCTGCTTTACTCGCTTCTTCTATGACGACCGAGCATGCGATTTCCGCATCTCAATCATCAGGGCTAATTAATGGGGTAGCAACGATACTGCTGGCACTTCTTATTGATCCTGAAATCGGCTTATTGACGGATAAAGTGCTAAAGGGAGAGAAAAAAAGCGCTGCGTTAACTAAAGTATTCGGTCTGCTTATGTTGTCCCGTGTGATGGGCACCGTACTGGCACAATTATTGCTCGTACCGGCAGCAACCTTGATATTGTGGGTCGTATCTAGATAAAAATAGAATGTTAACTTGCTTGAGGAGGAAAGTCATGCTGTGGTCACATTTATTTTTCAAGCAGGATCGTTACAAATATTTTCCAAAACATATCGCGATCATTATGGACGGCAACGGGAGATGGGCAACTCGCAAAGGGCTGCCACGAAACGTTGGACACTTTTACGGGATGAAAACGATGCAGAAAATCATAAAAAGATCGATTTCGCTAAAGCTTAGCTGCTTGACCTTATATGCATTTTCAACGGAGAACTGGAGAAGGCCCAAAGCCGAGGTTGATTATTTATTGGAGCTGCCTATCAAATATTTTCAGAATCAAACGATCGAAGAACTAAACAAAAAAAATGTAAAAGTAACTTATATCGGCGACATTAGCTCGTTTCCCGCTCATACGGTGGATGTCATTCAACGAACCTGTGAAATAACGAAGAACAACACTGGCATGCTTCTAAATATGGCTCTTAATTACGGGGGGAGAACTGAAATCCTGCAAGCTGCAAAAAAGCTCATCGCAAGCGGAGCAGACCCGCTCACTTTCGATGAACAATTTGAGAAAACGATCGCTACCTCCGATTATCCGCCGGTTGATTTAATCATTCGGACAAGCGGTGAAAAGAGGCTGAGCAACTTCCTACTATGGCAGGCAGCGTATGCTGAATTATGGTTTACGGATAAAAGCTGGCCGGATTTCAACTATGCCCTATTGAACGATGCGATACAAAATTATTCGAAAAGAAAAGAACGGGAATAATGAACCTGCAAAGACCAAACCCTTCACATATATGAAGAGAATGGTCTTTTTTGTTTGAAAATCAAGCTAGTTTTGTTTCGCTATTTCTACAAACTTGGCATTGAATTGCTGAGCAATCTCATCCAACTGTGGAGTCAAAACATTAGATTTTTGTTTTAAAATGGTAAACTTATTCATTAACGCTGCGATTTCATAAGGGGACCCATCGATTAATCATTTGCATGAGCAGCTTTTTGTTCTTCGCCATTTTTTTGAATTGATTATCGCTTGTTATGCTAATTGCGTTCATCGCCAATACGGGGACGATATGACTTTTAAGCCATATCGTCGAACAATTGTGGACACTGCTGGAGCGTCATCATATCTTTCCAGAGCCAGCCTAACTCTTTTGCATTATTGGAAAGACTACACAAAATAAAAAAGAGAACCATGAGGTTCTCTTTTTTTGCTTGCCTAATTCATTTCTATACCCTATCAATTACACTTGCTAAAACCGCACTGCGTACACTGCTTGCAGCCTTCTATATTAATAAGCGCTGCCGAGCCGCAAGAGGGGCACAAATCTACGGAAGTAGTGTCTACAGCAGCTTTGGAGATCGCCGTATAATCCGCAGACGCTGCTGCTTCTTCTCTTTGCACTATTTTCGCTGCCGTCTCCTGCTCCGTCCCATTCTCCATATGAATCTCAAGCGATTTTGCAACGGCATCCGCAATGGACTCCACTCGGTTGACTCCGAATCCGATCGCCCCCGATCCGCCAATCCCTTTCAAATGCTTGACGAGCAGCTTCACCTTGTTTCCATGATCGCCATAACGCAGAAATAACGAACATACACGCCCTAATGCTTCAGCCATCGCAAACACATCCGAACCTGCCTTGCCTACGTTCAAGAAAATTTCTGCTGGTGTGCCATTCAGATCATTTATCGTAATATAAGCCATGCCAAATGGTGTGTTCACCTTATAGGTCGCACCCCGCAGCACCTGCGGTCTGCGTTTATACTGCTTATCCAGCTCCTGCTCAGGTTGCACGGCTGCAGGGACAACGGCTTCCACCAAATCCGCATCAAATGATGCTTCTGTTTTCTCTTCTTTTGAAGACGTTGAGAGAACTTGAACATCACGACTGCCATCTCGGTAAATCGTCACACCCTTGCAGCCGAGCTCAAAAGCAAGCTCATACAATCTTCCTGTTTCTTCCACTGTGAAATCTGCCGGGCAATTCGCTGTTTTGGAAATAGAGCTGTCTACCCAGCGCTGTATAGCCGCCTGTACCCGAATATGATCCTCTGCCGACAAACTCATCGAGGTTACAAAATAATCAGGAAGCTCCTCCCCCGGATGAGACGCCTTCCAAGACGCTGCAATCGGAACATCTTGTTTATCAAAACCAAGACGACTCTGACGATAGTATTCGAATGCAAAATAAGGCTCGATTCCCGTAGACGTTCCGACCATTGTTCCCGTGCTTCCTGTTGGTGCTTGTGTAATGACCGTCACATTACGCATGCCGTTCAGGGCCACATTGTCGCCAATCTCCGGAAATTCGGCTATCAATTGCTTCATAAATCCGCTCTGAACATATTTATCAGCTTCAAACGCTTGGAACGAACCTTTCTCGGCAGCGATTTCCGAAGACGCCAAATAAGACTCCCTAGCCATAAATCCATACAGCTTATCTAGGAAAACCAATGACTCTGCGCTGCCATATCGGATGCGCAGCTTAATCATAAGCTCAGCTAGTCCCATCGTTCCGAGCCCGATACGCCGCTCAAGCTTCTGATTGCGCTCATTTTCTTCAAAATGATAGGGTGTTTTGTCGATGACATTATCAAGGAATCTTACAGACCAGCGTGTAACTTTAGCAAGTTCATCCCAAGCAACGTCATGCTTCTCTTCATCATAAAACTTCGATAGGTTTATAGCTGACAAGTTACAGACGCCCCAGCCCGGCAAGCCTTGTTCACCGCAAGGGTTCGTACTTATAATGGGATTGAAATACCAGCTGTTCGACATTTGATTATAATACTCCATAAAGACAACGCCTGGCTCGGCTGACTTCCATGCGGATTCAATAATCGCTTGCCATATTTCACGAGCGCGCACCGTTTTGTAGGGGATAACCTTTTTGCCTAGCTTGCGCCATGCATCCAGATCGCCGGTCCATAGCTCGTTATACTCTATATCTTTGGTATCTGGAAATACGAGCTCCCATTCCAAATCTTCCTTTACAGCCCGCATAAACGCGTTGCTGATACATACCGACAGATTGGCATTGGTCACTTGACCCATCGTTTGTTTGACCGTTATAAACTCTAATACGTCCGGGTGCCAATCATTGATCATAAGCATCAAGGCGCCGCGGCGGCTGCCGCCCTGCTCAATGAGTCCCGTTGCATAGCTGAACAGCCCGCCCCATGATACAGCACCGCTCGATGAACCGTTCACGCCTGCAACTATCGCTCTTCGAGGTCGCAGCGAAGATAAATTCATCCCAACGCCGCCGCCGCGCGCCATAATTTCAGTCATCTCCGTGAGTGTTGTCATGATGCCTCCGCGGCTATCCTTTGGTGAGGGAATGACATAACAATTAAATAGCGTCAGCTCTTCACTAGCACCAGCCCCCGCTGCAATTCTCCCGCCCGGAACCAGCTTCCAATCATCTAATAAATATCTGAATTTGTCTCGCCATTCCTTTTGTTTCTCTGATCCATCTTCAACGGATGCCATCGCATCTGCAAGACGATCCCACATTTCC
>NZ_JBFTSN010000239.1:0-9991 GCF_056400045.1 Paenibacillus sp. 01L418 | reverse complement strand
GGGTATTATGGGCGCAAGCATGGCGGGCCATTTGCTTGATCACGGATATGAAGTGAATGTGTTTAACCGAACGAAATCAAGAGCAGACCTCTTGGTATCAAAGGGGGCTGTTTGGCAGGATTCGCCGAAGTTGGTTGCGGAGCAATCGGATATTATTATTACGATGCTAGGTTATCCGGCCGACGTGGAAGAGGTTTATTTTGGAGCTGATGGTTTATTGCAAAATGCTAGGTCCAGTGCAGTGCTTATTGATATGACTACCTCAAGTCCTGCTCTTGCCAAACGCATAGAAGCAGAGGCTGGCACAAGAGGGCTTATGGCGCTGGATGCCCCAGTCTCTGGCGGCGATGTAGGCGCGAAGGAGGCTAGACTGTCAATCATGGTTGGAGGCTCGGAGCAAGCCTATGATGCGATATTGCCATTATTTATGCTCATAGGTAAAAACATCGTTCATCAAGGTGAAGCAGGGGCGGGTCAATTCACTAAGATGTGTAATCAAATCGCGATTGCATCCAATATGATTGGCGTGAGCGAAGCTCTTGCCTATGCCAAAAAAGCGGGGCTCGAACCTAGCAAAGTATTGAAAAGCATTGAAGCCGGTGCTGCGGGAAGCTGGTCCTTGTCCAATCTAGGACAACGCATTATCAATGGAGATTTTGCTCCGGGCTTTTACGTAAAACATTTTGTGAAAGATATTAAAATCGCCATCGAGTCAGCTGATGAGATGGGTCTTCCTTTGCCAGGACTAGCGTTAGCTCGTTCTTTATATGAGCAACTTATTTCACTTGGTGAAGAAAATAGCGGTACACAAGCGTTATATAAAGTTATTTTTAACGAGTAGGACGACCATATATTGTACATTAATTATTAATATGATATATTATTTTTAAATAATAGTACTATATAATACAAGTATGACTCATATAGAGGACGGGGGAGAGTGCGATTCAATTATCTTCGCGGCAATTGGAGCTTCTTGAGCTTGTGAAGAGGCATGCGCCGATTACAGGTGAGCAGTTGGCAGAATCTCTAGGTGTCAGCAGGCCCACACTACGCTCGGACTTATCACTTCTCGTCATGCTTGGATTGCTTGATGCGAAGCCCAAAGTTGGTTATTTTCTAGGCAACACCTATCGCTCAAGCAGCGAGCCTTTGCAGCAATTGAACAATATGAAGGTGAGAGAAGTACAAGGTGTTCCCGTTAATGTTCCGGACTCGTTGTCCGTGCATGACGCTGTTATTACGTTATTTACTGAAAATGCAGATACTCTTCTGATCGTTAATGAGCAGAAACGTTTTGTAGGAATCGTAACACCGAAGGATTTGCTGAAAATAACGCTTGGCAACGCTGGTGCTGCATCTATTCCTATCAGTATGGTGATGACCCGTTATCCTAATATTGTGACGCTAATGCCCGACGAATCTGTGATGGAAGCGATTCGCAAAATGTCGCTTCATCAAGTAGATTGTTTACCAGTTATCATTCCGCGCGAGGATCAGGTGACTGATCCAGAGGTTACTGGCTGGGTATCGAAGTCGAACATTATACGTCTTATGGCGGACATCGCGATGGATGGGAAATTGGGGGAGCCAGAGTTATGAAACAGCAGATCATTTATGTATGCTCCGATGCTGTTGGAGAAACGGCGGAAGCAGTTGCAAAGGCGACTTTACGTCAATTCTCCTCAGAACAAGTGAAAATAAAGCGTTACGGCCATATTAAATCCGAGGATGAAATTATTCGTATCGTGGCTGAGGCCGCTAGTACTGGCGGTTTTATAAGCTACACGCTCGTCCAGCCGGAGCTTCGGGAGCAAATGAAGGAAGAGGCTTTTAGAGCTGGAGTTAGAGCTGTTGATGTCATGGGACCGATGATGCAAGCATACGTTGATACGTTTGGGAGTTTCCCGAAGCGTGAGCCGGGGCTGCTGCACTCCATTGACGATGCTTACCATCGCCGGATGGATGCTATTGAGTTCGCTGTGAAATATGATGACGGCAAGGATGCTCGAGGATTTGTACAAGCGCAGGTCGTCCTGATTGGCGTATCTCGAACGTCGAAGACGCCGCTGAGCATCTTTTTGTCCCATAAAGGAATTAAGACGGCTAACCTGCCGTTAATGCCCGAGGTTAATCCTCCCGAAGAATTGAAGCCTGCACCTGGCAGGCTCATTATAGGTTTAACGATGCAAGCTGAGCATCTTCTGGAGATCCGCTCTGAACGGCTTAAGACGCTGGGACTTCCGGCATCTGCGCAGTATGCGACAACCGAGCGTATTCAAGAAGAGCTTGATTATGCAGAGTCCGTCATGAAATCATTGAATTGTCCTGTTATAGATGTTACAAATCGTGCTATTGAAGAGACTGCAGGTATTATTACTGAATGGCTTAACAAATAAATGGCTATACCGATAGAGACAAAGGGGGATTCAACATGGATAAAACGTTTGTAATGGTAAAGCCAGATGGTTACGCGCGTGGTTTAGTAGGTCGTATTGTTGCTCGATTTGAAGAGAAGGGCTTTAAACTAGTAGATGCAAGGGTAATGCGCCTTTCAAGAGAGCAAGCCGAGACACATTATGAGCATTTGCGCTCAAAAGTGTTTTTTGACGAGTTGGTCGATTTTATCGTTTCGGGGCCTGTATTTGCTATGATATGGGAAGGCAAAGACGCTATTAAAAACGCAAGGAGTCTTATTGGCGCAACGAATCCATCTGAAGCCCTTGCAGGTACAATCCGTGGAGATTTTGCAATCGATGTAGCTAGCAATATTATTCATGGATCTGACTCTATCGAAAGCGCAGAGCGCGAGATCAAAAACTTTTTCCAATAGTCAACGGAATTGTAAGTTAAAGAAATAAGATAAACAGCAGAAAATTCCTTAGTTGACGAATGGAATATGGGTATGGTAAATTTTAAACAAAGTTAATGATCAAACACGGAAGCACCGTATAAGGACGCAGATATCTGCGCCTTCTACGGTGCTTTTTTTGTGTTTTCTAAGCGGAAGGAAGGTGAAGGGGCTGAATAAATATCAACTTGCTGTGGCGGTAAGAGAGCCGGAATACTTGAAGCGGCTGGCTGATTATATGCAAGGCAGCAAGCTTGGCGAGCAATGGCAGATTATCGCGTTCACGCACGCAGATTCTTGGAAGCTCTATGTGAAGCAAGGCTACAAGATTGACTTAGTGGCTGCTCAGCCTGAGCTGCTTGCAGAAATGGATGCAGAGCAAGCGGGTATTCCTGTAATTGCTCTAGTACTACAGCTGGGAGAGAGCAAGGAGAAGCATGAGCTTTTGCAATATCAACCCATTCCCCAGCTGCTGAAGCGTTTTTCGGAGATTCATTCCCAAGCGATAGGACATGCGGCCTCTTCGTCAGGCGCTTACGAGAGGCCGTCTGGCATGAATATTATATCTGTTTATTCGGCATCGGGGGGAGTTGGGAAGACGGCTTTGGCGCTGCATTTGGTACATGCTGCAAGTGTGCATCAATGTCGTACCTTTTATCTGAACCTTGAGCGGTGGAACTCTTCTGAAGCTTGGCTGCACAACCAGCAATATACAGATGGCCTCAGTGAAGGAGGGGTGAGAGAGGAGGGGTTGTCAGAACTGCTTTATGGACTCAAGGCACAGCCGGGGCAGTCGGTCAATTGGCTTATGGAGCATCGAAAACGGGATTCGCAGCTTAAGGGTGATTATTTAGCCCCGTGCACCAATTTGGAGGATAGATTGACGCTTAATGAGGAAGATGCGGCGGGAATAGTGAGTACGATTGCTCGAAGCGGGCAGTATGATCTCATTATTGTTGATTTGGAGGGCGGTCTGGATGAGCTGCACCTTGCTATTTTTGAACGATCAAATCATGTGCTTTGGGTTGCAAGCGATAATCCGTCTGTGAGGGATAAACAAAAAATGGCCCTGCGTTATGGAGCGCAAAAGTGGAGTGATCGCTTTAGCTCTTTGTCCAATAAATTCAAATGCGTAAAAAACCATGTGGTTAATCCGAAGCAAACCGTTCATAACGAGATTGATGGCATGGCATGCGCTAAGGTGGGGCTGCCGGAAATTCCAGAATGGCGAGGAGCAAGCCATGTTGCTCTGCTGTCATCGCCGTTATACCGAGCAGCTGCAGATCAATTATTCAAGCAGCTTTATATGGAAGGAGGCGGATCAATTGCTGAGCGATGAAACGGTGCTTGAGCTGCGCAACAAGGTACGAGCCAAAATTGATTTTAGCGGATCACTGTCAGATGATAGCCTGATGAGAATAGCAGAAGAAATCGTTTTCGAATGGTGCGATCTTCATCCTCTTACCGCAACCGAGAAAGTGAAGCTTGTACGGAGGCTGTTCCATTCGTTTCGAGGTCTTGATATTTTGCAGCCGCTCATGGAGGATGCCTCCATTAGTGAAATTATGATTAATCATCATGCGGAAATATTTGTGGAACGAAGAGGGCGAATGACACTATTGCCGGTTTCTTTTGAAAGCAGAGAACGGCTCGAGGATCTGATCCAGACTGTTGTTGCGAGTGTGAATCGTGTCGTTAACGAATCTACGCCAATTGTTGACGCCCGTCTGAAGGATGGCTCTAGGGTACATGTTGTATTGCCGCCGGTTGCGCTCAAAGGACCATGCATGACCATTCGGAAGTTCCCAGATCAGCCTCTAACGATGGAGGAGCTAGTAGCCTTCCATTCGCTCTCGCAAGAAGCGGCATCGTTTTTGAAAGAGCTCGTCGGGGCTCAATACAATATGTTTATTAGCGGCGGAACAGGAACAGGCAAAACAACTTTTTTAAATGCATTGTCGCAGTTTATCCAGCCGGATGAGCGGATTGTTACGATCGAGGATTCTGCTGAGCTGCAAATTCGCTCCATTCCTAACTTAGTAGCGATGGAAACGCGCAATGCGAATACGGAGGGGAAAGGGGAGATTACGATTCGCGACCTCATACGTGCCTCGCTTCGGATGCGTCCCAATCGCATTATCGTCGGTGAGGTGCGGGGAGGAGAGGCTCTTGATATGCTGCAGGCATTAAATACCGGCCATGCCGGAAGCATGTCAACGGGCCATAGTAATGGCGCGAAGGATATGATGGCTCGGCTGGAGTCGATGGTGCTAAGTGCAGCAGAATTGCCAGTGATCGTTATTCGCCAGCAAATCGCCTCAGCCATCGATATTGTTATCCATCTATCAAGATTCCGTGATCGCACCCGCAAAGTGACGGAGATATGCGAGGTCATTGGCGTTGAAGATGGAGAAATATTGCTTAATCCACTGTTTATTTTTGAGGAGGAGGGAGAGCGGAATGGCAGAGTGCTTGGCGGGCTAAAACGTACAGCGAATCCGGTAATGAGAATGGACAAATTGACGCTTGCTGGGAAAAGAACGGTCGAAGGAGTGGCGATATGAACAATTCAAGCGGCGTGAATAAAAGCAGCAGCCTTCATCGTCAGCATGGGGGACGGATAGAGAGAATGCTCTTATGGTGCGGCTGGGAAAGCGATGCGACGCTAGCGAATCTTCGAGCTGGCCGAACCCTTACCAATTATGAACAATACCCACTTAAACGAAACCAGTTTATCACTACGTCCTTAATCGCAGCTGTGATTTTCTATGGTGCTGTCTTTTTATTTTATCATTCTGTGTTCCTTTCATTTGCAGCGGCAAGCTTCGGTATACTCGCTCCTAGAATTAGACGAAAATTTCTTCTGGAACAGCGCAAGGAGAGACTGAAGCTGCAATTTAAAGAAGCTTTATTTTCACTGACATCCTCGCTTGCAGCAGGGCGCTCTCTTGAAAATGCATTTTTATCTACTCACGATGATTTGAAGCTAATTTACCCTGATGCTCGAACGGAGCTGCTGCTGGAGTTTCAAATCATTCACTTTCGTCTAGATAACGGCGAGCCCTTAGAATATGCGCTGCGCAACTTTGCTAATCGTGCAGGAATTGATGAGATTACTCAGTTCGTTGATGCATTAGCTGCTTGCAAGCGCTCTGGAGGAGATTTGCTTGAGGTGATGAAACAAACCTCGATCATCATTGGAGAGAAACTAGAAATTGAGCAGGAAATTGCAGTTATGGTTGCTCAAAAAAAATTCGAAGGTCGAATTATGATGGCGGTGCCTTTTGTTTTTTTAGCGTTTTTAAGCTTAGCTGCACCCGACTATATGGCTCCTTTATATGGAGGAATCGGATATTTGCTATTGACGGGAGCGCTGCTGCTTTTGCTTCTCTGCTTTTGGTTGATGGCAAAGATGATGAGTATCCGAATGTAAGATGAAAGGGGACAAAGCATGCTCGCGGCAATTGCACCGGTTACTTTAACGGTGATTTGGGTGTACTTGGCAGGAAAAGGAGCATTGTATGCCATATGGCGTCAGCTAATGGGTAGAAAACAAACGAATGACCAAACGCGGCAGCAGCTTATGCAGCTAAGTTTGATTGACCCTTTTATGCGTGTGATAGAACGGTTCAAGCTTTTTGATACGCTGCATCTGCCTATGGGCAGCTACCATATGAAGCTCCTCTTATTGAAGGATAGCAGCTGGTCAATCGAGCGGACAAAAGGTGAAGCAACTGCTGCTCTAGGTACGGGATATGCTGCTTTAACAGGTTGTGCTTGGATGAGTTTACTTGGACAGGAGCCTACACTGTTAGTCATGGGGGTAGTGTTCAGCATCGTGCTAACGATACGCCCTTTCGTAGATGCAAGGCGGCAAGTTGAGGAACGAAAGCAGCAAATCATTATGGAGCTCCCCGTTATGCTCAGCAAGTTAATGCTGCTGGTCGGTGCCGGTGAGACAGTACAGCAAGCGCTAGCAAGATGCTTGGAGGGAAAGGAGGCTACCGAGCATCCTCTCTACAAGGAATGGGGAGAGACGGTATCTATGCTTCGCAACGGTCAATCGTTCAGTACGGTAATGGAGCGGTTTAATAGAAGATGTGCGGTGCAGGAGGTTTCGATCTTTACAACGGTGCTCTTATTGAATTATCGCCGCGGTGGAGAGCATTTTATTCTTGCATTGCGAGAGCTCTCTTACACTTTATGGGAGAAGCGCAAGGCAATCGCTAGATCGCGCGGGGAGCAAGCCTCCTCAAAGCTTGTATTTCCGCTTGTAGGTATTTTGTTAGTACTCATGATTTTGGTAGCTGCACCCGCAGTACTGCTCATGTCTTAACTTAAATTAGGGAGGAAGATGAAGGATGAGAAAAATAAGCCAATCGCTACGTTCATTTTGGAAAGAGGAGGATGGTTTAGGGACGCTTGAAATTATTTTGATTATTGCGGTTGTCATCATTATTGCACTGTTGTTTAAAGACTGGATTATTGAGCTGATTGAGCGCTTGATGGGCAAAGCAGATGACGAGGCGGACAAAATTTTCAGTTAGCGGGTGAGGCTTTTGAACAGATTGCGAATAAATGCAGGGCTGCTTCGCTTGCTTAAGAAGGAGCAAGGCAGCTTTACGCTGGAGTCTACGATCGTATTTCCAATGCTGTTCGGGCTTATATTGTTGTTTATTTTATTTGGAATGTACATGTACGAGAAGGTCATTGTCTATTATGCAGCGTCTTCAACAGCAGAGCGTGCGGCTTTCAGCTGGGATAACAGTAATCGAGATGCAAGAAGTGGCATGCTCAATGAGCCAAGTTATGATGGTTTATATTGGCGTATTGGCGAGGATGGCGTGCTCAGCAGCTTGTTTGGACTGAGAGGAGAAAATGATGCAGCGAAAGTCGTGCTCCCACTTGCAGAGACGGGTGATGGAGAAAAGAATGCTTTAGCTATTCGGAAAATAGAGCAGTCTGCTAGATGGTTGGGACAAGCAGGCCTAACATACGAAGGAGAAATCAGCTATTCAAGCAGCATTCTGAGAAGAGTGATCAAAGTCAAACTGAAGGAGCCTTTATCGGCTGAATCCATTGAGAAAAGCTGGTTGAAGCGTGAACCCAAAAGTGCAGCCTCTTCCACGGTTGTTGATCCAACTGAGTTTATTCGGAGTGTTAATCTCGTACGCTATTATTCATCAAGGTTTGCAAATCGGGCTGGAGGAGCGGGGCAAGCAAAGTCTCAGGCTGGTCAAGTGCTGGATACTTATAAAGGTAAGGGGAAGGCGACAAAGCCATAATGTAGCGGAACAGATAAGGCTTGAAAGGTTCCRATGGAGGTGCAGGCAGCAGTGAGCATAAAAAAAGATTTGAAGCATCGTTATCGGCAGTTTGTTTGCAAGCTTTTCTTTCGAGAAAATGGGGCAGTGACCGTGTTTTCGGTTATTGTTTTATCCTCGCTGCTTTTGTTTTTCTCTTTGCTTATTGATTATGCCCGAATTGCGGCTCTGCATAAGTTAACAGAGGATGCTGTAAGGTCAAGCGTAAGATCTGTACTCTCTGCTTATGATGCTGTTCTATATGAGCGATATGGTTTATTCGGCCGTGGTGGTACAGACGGTCAAATCATATTCGAGGAAATGATGACGGCGAATACAGAAACAGCAGATGACTCGGGTCGATCAGGGATAAAGCTGGTTCGCGCTAAGTCAGATGCTGCCGCACTGCACGCAGCGACGTTTCTAGGCAGCCATAATGTATTCTCAAGACAGGTGCTCGAAGAAATGAAGTATAAGGCGCCAGTAGATTTTACATTGGATCTCGCAGCAAGGTTTGTACCTATGGCAGGTGCAATGAAGGAGGCATCGATTGCAATAAGTTTGCTGGAGAGTATGCGGAAGCTTTATGAGAAACGGGAAATTCATCTAGCGAATGTACTTCAATTGCAAAAGCAGATGGCTTCGACGATAAGTGGAAGCAGTATTTCTATGTTAATTCCTGTCCAGCCAGATGTAGTAGCAATAGAGGGGAATTCTGCTCTGAGCATTGCGGGGGAATACAGCTCATATGCAGCCAAAGTTATATATAATCAATCGTTAACTGCCGGGCAGAAAATAATGTATACAGCTGAAATAGAAGCATACGAGGAGAAAGTGAGAGCTTTTGCTATGGAGCTGCGCAAAGTGAGTGATGAAATACATAGACAGCATGTGAAGCTTCAGGGAGAAGCAATACAGGAGCTGGAAGCTGCAAGAGCATTTAATGACGATATGCTGAGAATTGTTCAACAAGCTAATCAACAGCCTCAGCATAGTGGATATGATACGGTGTCCAAGCATAAGGCAACAAATACTGAACAGCATCAGGTTCCCGCTGATGCTGCTTCCGACATTGAGCAGGTAAGGAAAGCTGCGGATGAGCTTGTAAAGACGGATGGATGGTTCACGGAGTACCGTCAGGWGGTGGAGGCGCAGGGCTCGTCTGCTGCTTCAATCGATATGGAAGCAGGGGCATATCAGTCCAGCAGCCTTGCCTCTATAGTTAAGCCTGTTAAGAGCATAACTGCTGATACATTGCTTGAAAGCGTCACAAGCCTGCGTCTTGCTTATGGGGCATATGAACAGAAATATATTCGACCTGCTAGTATCATCGTTGATCGACAGAAAGCACTCGATCAGGGTCAGATATCGAAACAGCTTAAACAGCAAAAGGAGCAAGCCGGTTCTCTCTGGAATCAGGCACGCAGCTTGCTGCATGGACTGACAAGTATCCCGCAAATGGAAGAACATCAAAAGGTGTTCGAACAGGTACAGCTTCGTTATAACGATAACCTATTATTCAATGAGCAGACTGATGTAGCAATAGAGACTGTCGACATGGAGAAGGCAAGTGATGCGCATATGGCAGCAGAGCAGTCTAATACGCTTATGGGTGGATTGTTCTCAGGTATGGCCGGGATGCTAGAGAAAACGAGAGATTCATTATACTTTGGTGAATACGTTATTCAACGCTTCACTTCTTTTGCTCCTCAGCATTTACGTTCGATGATGACTGGAGGAGAAATTTCAGAGTTGTCACATGCCATTTCATTTCATAATCAGGAAGCGGAATATATTATTTATGGCTTCAACAATCCAGTAGGGAATATAGCTGCTG
>NZ_JBFTSN010000238.1:0-10095 GCF_056400045.1 Paenibacillus sp. 01L418 | reverse complement strand
CACCCTCTCAGGTCGGCTACGCATCGTCGCCTTGGTGAGCCGTTACCTCACCAACTAGCTAATGCGCCGCGGGTCCATCTATAAGTGATAGATTGCTCCATCTTTCCCGATTCAGTCATGCGACCATATCGCGTATCCGGTATTAGCATTCGTTTCCGAATGTTATCCCAGTCTTATAGGCAGGTTACCCACGTGTTACTCACCCGTCCGCCGCTAAGYATCAGAGGTGCAAGCACCTCATCAACTCCGCTCGACTTGCATGTATTAGGCACGCCGCCAGCGTTCGTCCTGAGCCAGGATCAAACTCTCCAAATTGGTGTTTGAAATGCTCATTACTTTTTTATCGCTTTTTTCGCTTATCCCGAAGGATTTGCGAGGCAGTTATTACTCGTTGTTCAGTTTTCAAAGAGCAATCTTTTCTCTCTCGTCGACCGTGTATCTCGTTGGCGACCTAGATAATATATCATAGGCGTATATAGCATTGCAAGTGTTTTTTTTATTATTTACGAAAAAGTTTTCAACACTCCTATTTGCCTTCTAATTGCGCAATCGTTGCTTCGCTTCCTCCTCACCTATATTGAAGAAAGACATAAAAAAACGAGCTCTGCGATTTCCGCAAGCTCGTATAACTTCTAATATGTTTTTGTAACTGTATATTGAGCTGCATCCTTGATAAGCTCATACTTTTTCTTGCCCTTCTTTAGACCCGCATCAACTGTCGTATCAATCGTAACCCATTTCCCATCCAAGTACACTTCGTTCCAAGCATGATAAACATCCACATAAGTAGATTGTCCCATCAAGAGCTTCGTAGGGATATCCACGCTCCGCAGCATTGCCGCAAACAATGAAGCGTATCCGTAGCAGATATCCTTTCTCGATTTAAATGTGCGATCAATATTGGGGAGGTAATCAACTGACAGATTAGCAGCTAATTGATTATCATAACTTACATTCGTAATAATATACTCGTAGATTGCCTTTACTTTCTCCATATCCGTTTTTTTATTGCTCGCTAATTCTTTTGCCTTGACGATGGCGCTGCTCGCATTCGACCAGTCAATGTTCTGGATGGAATTCAAGTACAAAACCTTGTTGTCTTTCAAATCAAGCGTCACCGTTTCTTTCTTCGCCAGTTTGTATTTGTTGCCTGTTGTATTCTCTAGAACAGATATCGTATATTCGCCATTGCCAAGCTGCAATGGAAACTTCTCAGCTGTTTTTCCGCCGGTTAGATTATATGTATAGTTTGATGCGCCTTTTGCGATCATAAGCTTCGTTTTCACTTTAGTGTTCACTGCATATTGTACGGAGACAACACCTTTATCTAAATTCCCCGTATTGAGCCAATCAGAAGAGTCCGCTTCATTTGCCTGAACGACCGTTACATGGATGGATGCAAAAAGAACAAAAGCTGCGATGACTAACATAAATTTACGCATGAATATACTCCCTTCGGTAGCTGGCTGCCATCTTACGGAAGGCCCTTTAGCTTTGCGTCCCTACCTTTCGATAGGTTTGCCATTATCGTGTGAAGCGCTATGTGATGAATTTCCCTATAAAAACAAAAAAAGCCTGTTCATTCGGTAGCTGGCTGCCATCATACGGAAGGCCCTTTAGCTTTGCGTCCCTACCTTTCGATAGGTTTGCCGTTATCGTGTAGCGCTTTATTAGTTCTATTCTACCATATGAATCTAGCAAATCAATAGATTGTACTACAATATCAATCATAATTTGAATGTTTTTAAGGATTGTTGTTGCAAATTCTCGATATTAGAAAAAAAGAACCGTTGGCTGCTAAAAGCCAAACGGTTCCTTGTTTCTTTCTTATTCAGCAGAACGCTGATCTCTCATATGAGGGAACAACAGTACATCACGAATAGATGGAGCATCTGTTAGAAGCATGATCAATCGGTCGATACCGATTCCTAGTCCGCCTGTTGGCGGCATGCCGTATTCCAGAGCGCGGATAAAGTCTTCATCCATCTCATGCGCCTCGTCATTTCCATGCTCACGCTCAACAAGCTGCGACTCGAAACGCTCACGCTGATCAATCGGATCGTTAAGCTCCGTAAATGCATTAGCATGCTCACGTGCTACGATGAATAGCTCAAAACGATCGGTGAAGCGTGGATCTGCTTCGCTCTTCTTAGCAAGCGGCGAAATAGCAACCGGATGTCCTGTAACAAAGGTTGGCTGAATAAGCGTGTGCTCACCGAACTGTTCAAAGAAAGCGTTGAGAATATGACCAAACGTCATATGCGGATCAACGGCAACTTTGTGTTCTTTCGCCAAACGATGGGCTTCCTCGTCGCTCATTTCCACGCCGAAATCTACGCCAGTCGTTTCTTTGACAAGCTCAACCATGCTGACACGGCGCCACTGAGGTGTCAAATCAATTTCTTGGCCTTGATAAGTGATTTTCGTTGTTCCAAGAACCTCTTGCGCAATATGTGCGATGACATTCTCTGTCAATGCCATAATATCCTTGTAATCCGCATAAGCCTCGTAAAGCTCAATCATTGTAAACTCTGGATTGTGGCGAGTCGAAATCCCCTCATTCCGGTATACACGGCCGATCTCATATACTTTCTCCAATCCGCCTACAATCAGTCGCTTCAAATGAAGCTCGATTGCAATACGCATGTAGAGCTGCATGTCCAGCGCATTATGATGCGTTTCGAAAGGGCGTGCTGCAGCACCGCCTGCAATGGAATGCAGCGTTGGTGTTTCTACTTCTAAATACCCGCGGGAATCTAGGTAGCGACGCATGGATTGAATGATTTTGGAACGAGTAATAAAGGTTTGTTGGACGTCGGGATTCACGATAAGGTCAACATAACGCTGACGATAACGAAGCTCTACGTCTTTCAAGCCATGATATTTATCAGGCAATGGAAGAAGCGACTTTGTCAAAACTTCAATATCACGCGCTTTGACAGAGACTTCGCCTGTATTCGTTTTGAATACAACGCCTACTACGCCAATGATGTCACCGATATCCAGCAAGTCAAAAGCTGCAAACTTATGCTCTTCAACGGAATCTTTACGAACATAAATTTGAACCTTGCCGCTCAAATCTTGAATCGTAGCAAAACCCGCTTTGCCCATGCCGCGTTTCTGCATAATACGGCCAGCAATACGCACTTCAACCGCTTTTTCTTCTATTTCTTCTTTGCTGAGCCCTTCATAGGCTTGTACAATATCTTTGGCGTTATGAGTGCGTTCGAACTTTCGGCCGAATGGATCCACACCTAACCCTCTAAGCTCGTCCAATTTGTTTCTGCGAATTTGCAAGAGCTCACTTAGCTCCTGCTGTTCATTGTTTTCTTGTTCCACTTCTTTCATCTCCTTGATCATTCGGCAAAAGCAAGCAGCTGTCACCGGATTCATGCAGCAAAATCTCGTTTCGCAATAAAATATAAGCAATGTATAGACCTGTAATATACGTTCTTATATTTTAAACGTTCAAAAAGCTTCCTACAAGGAAGCTTTTTGAACCGCTCATAGCAAACATTATTTTTTGATATCGAGAATTTTGTATTGAATAATGCCGACTGGTACGCTAACTTCGACAACGGTGCCTTTTTTCTTGCCTAAAATCGCTTTACCAACCGGGCTTTCATTTGAAATCTTGTTTTGCAAAGGATCGGCTTCCGCTGTACCAACAATGGAATAATCCATTGTGTCGCCATACTCCATATCCTCAACCGTTACGATCGAACCGATGCTCACGGTATCAATATCAATATCGTCATTATTTATAATACGCGCATTGCGCAACATTTTCTCAAGGGTAAGAACGCGGCCTTCGATAAATGCTTGCTCATTCTTCGCATCTTCATATTCCGAGTTTTCGCTTATATCACCATAGCCAATTGCTACTTTAATACGTTCAGCTACTTCACGACGCTTGACCGACTTTAGGTTCTCTAATTCATCTTCGAGCTTTCGCAGCCCTTCTTGAGTCAGAATGATTTGCTTATCGTTCATCTTTCCGATTCTCCTGTCATGTGACTAATTTTTCATACCTTGTATGAATTCACTGTTACCTAATATATTACGCTTCTTATTCCTCATACCAACTGTTGTTTGAAGCGCTCTTGATGTCTTCGTTAGATTATATTGCACGATTATATTGCAAAGTTACCCTGAATGTCAATCAAAGCCAGACGACCCATTGAAACCGTTTCATTTCTGAAATGTAGAGCAGAAGCCGCATGATAGCGGCTTTTGTCGAATGGTGTCGGCTCGCTCCCGTTACGGGGTAAATCGCATAACCGATCTATTTGTATTTTAGTAAGCGTCTACTTCTGCAGAACCCGCTTCATTGCTGAAACAGCACTGACAGCTTGGAATTCTTCGTCCTCTCCAAGCGAGTGGACGTAGTTTTCCAAAATCGCTACCATCGGATCACAGCCGGTATGTTCGAGCAGCCTTTTTGCATCCTCTGGTGAGAAAACGTCGCCATTCCCAATTACGGGAATCGATACCGCTACTTTGACATCCTTTATAATGTCCCAATTAGCCTTACCCGTATACTACCATGCAAAATGGCCTTGTCGCTTACCATCTCCGCACATACAAGACCCGTTCCAAACTCCTTGGCAATTAATCAAAGGCAGAATAGCACACGCTTGCCATCGGCGCTAGCACCACTCTGTTCTTCATTTCGATGCCACCGATTTTCAGCATGTCACTCCTTCCTCCTCTTCTAATTGCTTATGGTTCATGTCTTGTGTACCAGACAGCACTATTCACGGTTATCAGACATTAATTCCTCATAGCTGATTCCGAGCGTCTTAGCGATATGATTTAATAACTTCGTATCCGTCTTTCTTGTTCCTCGCTCCAATGAGCCAAGAACGGCCACCGATACGCCAAGCTCCTTGGCCAGCTCCTGCTGAGTATAGCCCTTCAGCTTTCGAAAGGCTCTGACGCGCTGCGCCAATTGATTGTTTTCCATAACGTAATGCCTTCCTTTCCATCCAGAAGCGCTGCTTCAGATACTGCGCTTACCTCGGACTGCAGCCGATGTGTTTGATCCAAAACATCATGCAGCGGAACGAGAACGAACGACCGCTCCATCATACGCGGATGCGGCAAAGTTAATTCCTCTTGATCCATTCTGACATTATCGTATAGGAGCAGATCAAGGTCAATGGTTCTCGGTCCCCAACGAATTTGTCGAACTCTACCGAGCTGCTGCTCGTACTCCAAAAGCTGACGCAAAAGCATTAATGGAGATAGTGTCGTTCGTACAGCTAATGCCATATTGATAAAGGGCGGTTGCTCTGTGTAGCCTACCGGATCAGTCTCATACATACCCGACACTTTGCTTACCACGATGTTCGGGTGCGCATCGATGAGGCTAATCGCTTCCAGCAGCAGTTGCTCACGGTTTCCCATGTTAGATCCTAAAGCAATATATGCCTCTGCCTGTGCGCCATCAAGCGGGAATTGTTCGTCCATCATTGTCCCGCTTTCTTCGCAGTTCTACCGTTACTCCGTCAAAATGGATATCAAACGGCGGGTTAGGCTTCGTTACTCGAACCGTCACTTCATTTACCATAGTATAAACTTCCAGTACTTGCGATGCAATGTGACCTGTTAAAGCTTCGATAAGCTTAAACGGAGGGCCCTCTACAATCGTTTTCGTGAGAGCGTGGATTTCTGCATAATTCACCGTACTGTTCAAATCATCGGTTAACGCCGCTTGCTCCAAATCCATATTGAGCTCAACATCCACATGATATTTCTGGCCTAGCTTGTTTTCTTCAGGAAATACGCCGTGGTAGCCGTAAAACCTCATCCCTTTGATCATCATTTTATCCATTATAGTCACTCTCCTAACGATGTACCTTATTTAAA
The DNA here is from genome assembly GCF_056400045.1 of Paenibacillus sp. 01L418. Classification (NCBI taxonomy): domain Bacteria; kingdom Bacillati; phylum Bacillota; class Bacilli; order Caryophanales; family Paenibacillaceae; genus Paenibacillus; species Paenibacillus sp. 01L418. Next base: position 4,224 of record NZ_JBFTSN010000238.1, on the reverse strand, counting down.
ATAAGAAACGGCATTCAACAACACAATTAATGTCGATATAAAATGGCGTCCGTCATAAGTGCAGTACGCTTAATTGCACGCACATCATGCACACGTACGATTTGGCAGCCGTGCGCAATGCCAAGAGCAACCGTCGCAGCCGTTCCCTCAACAAGCTCATCAACAGGCAGATTCAGCGTCTGCTTAATGAATCGTTTACGCGAGGTACCAAGCAGCACCGGATATCCAAGTGCATGCAGCTCGGATAGACGGCCAAGCAGCTCCAGATTATCCTCATAGGTTTTGGCAAAACCAATACCCGGATCTAGCCAGATTTGATCTTCAGCGATGCCCGCCGTTCGCGCAATGCTTACACTGCCCTGCAAATCTGCAAGTACATCGGGAACAAAATCATTATAGTCTCTCGCATGGCGGTTATGATTGATGATGACAGGACAAGCATATTCAGCTGCAACTGCGGCCATATTAGGGTCGCCCTTAAGCCCCCAAATGTCATTAATAATATGAGCACCCGCCTCTAACGCATGCCGTGCAGTCTCAGCTTTGTATGTATCGATGGATAAAGGAATGTGCGGCAGCGCCTTACGCAAAACCTGAATAACAGGAAGGATACGCCGCAGCTCTTCCTCCACTCCCACCGGCTCAAATCCTGGACGTGTCGATTCACCGCCAATATCAATAATATCAGCGCCTTCCTCCACCATCGCTTTCGCACGGGCAAGAGCCGCATCCACACTCGTGTAGCTCCCGCCGTCCGAGAAAGAATCAGGTGTCGCATTCAAAATGCCCATAATTAACGTACGCCCGCCTAACTCCAGCCTCGTTCCGCTGCCAAACACATATGTTCTTTTATAGAAATTTGGTTGTTGATCCATTGTTAGACCGCCATCCTTCTTCTTAATGTTACATGATTATAGAGCTTAGATAGCTCCAGCATCACCGTCAATTGTCGTCTGTCGGTAAAGAGTAAGCAATTGCTTTGTAATAGAACCTGCTTGACCGTTGCCGATAACTCTACTCACCCCGCCAGCTTCTGATAACAGAGTAACGGGAACGAGCTCCTGAATGGAATTGGTAAGCCAAATCTCATCGGCCGTTTGCAGCTTCTCCAAGCTATAAAGGCCCTCTTCGGTTTCATACCCTGCACTGCCAGCCAGCTCCAGAACTCGCTTGCGTGTAATGCCCGGCAATATGCCGGTGGCCAGTTCAGGCGTATATACAACATTGTCCTTAGCAAAAAACAAGTTGCTCACGATTCCCTCCGCCAACCATCCTTCTCGGCTGAGCATAAGACCCTCGGCCCCAGGCGCAGCACCACTGGCAAGCAGCTCTCGCTTAGCAATAATATTGTTCATATAATGGAGAGACTTAAAGCGAACCTCGCCCTCAGGCGTATTCCTCCTTGTCTGCAAAAGCCGCAGCTCCCGTCCGCGCATATGAACCGCATCATTAACCGGCGGCAAAGCCTTTACAAGCATTAACACATTCGGCTGTTCATAATCTCCTGTCGGCAACCCTAGCTCAGCTTCGCCTGCACTGACGGTTAGTCTTATATAGCCATCTTTTAATTCATTCGCCACAAGAAGCTCGTTAACGGAGCTGCTCAGCTCCTCCATATTAGGCGTGTACTGAATTCCTAGCTGATCACAGCCTGAGCATAACCGCTTCATATGCCTATCTAGTAAGTAAGGCTTCCCCTCATACGTGCGGAAAGTCTCGAACAAACCTATACCGTACAAAAAGCCGTGATCATAAACTGAGATCACGGCTTCGCTCGCATCCATTACGGAGCCGTTCAGTTCGACCTTCATCGCACTGCGCCCGTCCGATTTTGCAAGAAATTACGAAGCATCGTCAAGCCATGCTCCGTTATAATGGACTCAGGGTGAAATTGCACCCCTTCAATTGCATATTCCTTATGACGCAAACCCATAATTTCTCCTTCATCGGTTTCCGCTGTTATTTCCAAGCAATCAGGCAGCGTTTCACGGCGTACGATAAGAGAATGATAGCGAGTAGCGGTAAAAGGTGATGGCAAACCTTCAAACACGGACTTTCCTTGATGATAAATGGCAGACGTTTTGCCGTGCATCAGCTTCTCCGCACGTACCACTTCCCCGCCAAATGCTTGTCCGATCGATTGATGACCAAGACATACGCCAAAAATCGGGATTTTACCTTTAAAATGCTCGATTAGAGATAAACTAATGCCCGCTTCATTCGGTGAACACGGACCTGGTGATATTAAAATATGATCGGGCGCTAATGCTTCGATTCCGGCTAAATCTATTTCGTCGTTTCTTTTTACCGTAATATCTTCCCCAAGCTCACCCAAATACTGCACTAAATTGTACGTAAAGGAATCATAATTATCGATGACAAGAATCATGTTAAGGCTCCCCCTTTTTCCGTTTCCGCTGCCAAATCGACTGCTGCAAACCGTTCGCTGTACTGAATGGCCTTCCATAATGCCTTCGCCTTGTTTAGCGATTCTTTATATTCCCGCTCCGGCTCAGAATCAATAACGATGCCTGCTCCCGCTTGAATATGAACAACGCCTTCCTGAAGCACCATTGTTCTAATAATAATATTAAATTCCATATCTCCGCTGTAGTCAATCCATCCAAGCGAGCCCGTATACGGTCCTCTGCGTGTCGGTTCAAGCTCTTCTATGATTTCCATTGTGCGAATTTTTGGAGCACCTGTAATCGTTCCTCCGGGGAAGGTAGCCGATATAACATCGTAAGCATCTTTGCCGTTTGCAAGCTGTCCTACTACCTGAGAAACAAGATGCATAACATGCGAATATTGTTCAATAACCATAAACTCTTCGACCTTAACCGTACCATAGGTTGAAATCCGCCCAAGATCGTTCCGCTCCAAGTCAACGAGCATAATATGCTCCGCCCGCTCCTTCTCATTCGTGAGAAGTTCGTCAGCCAGGCGCCGATCCTCTTCCTCTGTCCGCCCGCGTCTACGCGTTCCAGCTATCGGTCTTGTGATCAGCTTGTTATCGTTGAGCTCAACGAGAAGTTCAGGGGATGCAGATACAATCTGAAAATCAGGACAACGCAGAAACCCCATATATGGCGATGGGTTAACTAGTCGAATCCATTCATAAAGTTCTTCCGGCGCAGCCGCAATCGCTTTGCTCTGACGAACGGACAAATTCACTTGAAAAACGTCACCCTGCTCAATATATCGCTGAATGCTGCGAACGGCGTCCATGTATGCTTGCTTCGAGAAAGGGGATGTGATGCCAGAAATCGAATCCACATCCAATTGCAATAAATCATCTGTCAACAAGCGCTGACGTTCTGCTCGAAGCGATATCGCCTTCGCCTGGGCGCGCTCCTCATCAAACCAGGTTAACCAGTAGTCGGTCATCCCTTCCGCTCTAGATGAAGCACGGTCATAAGCAGCACGCAGCTCCTCTTGATCCGCATTTTGATCTACTTTTGAATGGACAGCACAATACACTTTTGATTGCTCATGGTCGATTATCCATATCTCATTCATTTGCATGAATAAATAATCAGGAATATCCTGATTATCCTCGGCTAGCACCGGCAATCGTTCGATCGAACGGATGACATCGTAACCCCAGAATCCGATACAGCCGCCAACCCATTTAGGCCCATTCTCAAGCTTCGGCCCCAGCAAACCGCTCATCCATTCTCTCACAACCTCAAGCGGCTTACCTTCCCAGCGGCGCTTGCTTTGCTCCTCTAGCGAATGGAATTGTATTGACTCTGCTTGCAGTCCTTTTCCACGGATAACCCCGTCAGGATGCAATCCCAAATACGTATATCTTCCGTCCTTGCCGCTTTCTAGTACAAAAGCATGCGGCGAAGCGTCCTGCCATACTTCTTCCCATGACGTTACGTTCGCCCGATTACCGAACTCAAAGGGTAATTCTTTAACGAATGGCAGCGTCGTATATTTCTGTTCGGCGTGCCACCGAGTCCATTGCTCTATCGCGGTGATCATCACCTTCAACCCCCGAATACTTGACTTATTTTGCTCAGTATACAGAATAGCTAAGTAAAAAGAAAGCCTTCCATTCCGAGGAATGAAAGGCTGTTCGATATAGGCAGTAAAAATTAGTTTTCGAAGTTGAACAGCGGTGTGGAAAGGTAGCGTTCGCCGTTGCTTGGAACAATCGCAACAACACGTTTTCCTTCGCCAAGCTCTTTCGCAACTTGCAATGCCGCATAGATAGAT
>NZ_JBFTSN010000237.1:0-10118 GCF_056400045.1 Paenibacillus sp. 01L418 | reverse complement strand
GGCTTGGTGAGATGAATCCTGACCAATTGTGGGAAACGACGATGGATCCAGAGAAAAGAACGCTTCTTCAGGTACAAATCGAGGATGCAGCCAAAGCAGAACGCAGAGTATCGACGCTTATGGGAGATAAGGTAGATCCGCGTAAACGTTGGATTGTTGAGAATGTCGATTTTATGGAATATGAGGAATAGGGGGATTTCTGCATGAGTATGCTGGAACAGTTTTTACCGGCGTTTTTGGAGGAAGTGGTAGGCGACCGCTTCGGACGCTATTCAAAGTATATAATTCAGGACCGTGCCATTCCTGACGTTCGCGATGGTTTGAAGCCCGTGCAGCGTCGTATTCTATATGCGATGTATGATTCAGGAAACACACCGGACAAGCAATACCGCAAATCGGCTAAAACAGTCGGTGACGTTATGGGTAATTACCATCCGCATGGTGACTCATCCATTTATGAGGGTATGGTTCGGATGGCACAGCCTTGGAAAATGGGACATCCGCTCGTTGATGGACACGGAAACTGGGGTTCTCAGGATGATGATCCAGCAGCAGCTATGCGTTATACGGAAGCGCGTCTATCGCCAATTGCGATGGAGCTGCTTCGTGACATAGAGAAAAGAACGGTACAATTCAAGGATAATTTCGATAATACAACGAAGGAGCCGGTTGTGCTGCCGTCGCGGTACCCCAACTTGCTCGTAAACGGGACCAGCGGCATCTCTGCCGGCTTTGCCACGGAAATCCCGCCTCATAACCTGCGTGAGGTTATTGATGCGTGTATCGCCCTTATGGGAAGCCCAGAGCTGACGCAAGAAGAACTTATGACCTATGTGAAAGGTCCGGATTTCCCTACTGGCGGCATTATTATGGGCGAAGAAGGCATTCGAGACGCTTATGCTACAGGTAAAGGCCGCATATACATTCGTGCTAAGACGGCTATCGAGGATATGCGCGGAGGTAAGCAGCAGCTTGTCATTACTGAAATTCCATATCAGGTCGTTAAATCACGGTTGGTTACCGCAATGGAAAACATTCGGCTAGAGAAAAAGGTCGAAGGCATTGCGGAGGTGCGTGATGAGAGCGGACGCAATGGTCTGCGCATCGTCATTGAGTTTAAGAAGGATGCCGATGCACAAGGTATATTGGCTTATTTGTTCAAGAAAACGGATCTGCAGGTAGCTTATAGCTTCAATATGGTCGCAATCGTGAACAAAACACCGATGCAGCTTGGTCTTAAACAAATATTATCGGCGTATATCGATCATCAGAAGGAAGTAGTAACTTTCCGCACGAAATATGATCTTGAGAAGGCGGAAGATCGCGCTCATGTTGTAGAAGGACTTGTCAAAGCGCTCAACATATTAGACGAAGTTATAGCGACGATCAAAGCATCCAAAAATCGCGGGGATGCACAAGACAACTTGGTTGCGAAGTTCGATTTCTCCGCTCGTCAAGCAGATGCCATCCTTACTTTGCAGCTTTATCGCTTAACGAACTTGGAAATTACGACACTTGAGAAAGAGCTTAAGGAAGCGATGAAGAAGATTGCTTACTTGAAATCGATCTTGGCTAGCGAGAAGAAGCTGATTGGTGTTATTAGGGATGAACTGCTTGAGATTCAAACCAAATATGGCATTGATCGCCGTTCTGTTCTGCGCGGTGAAATCGAAGAGCTGAAAGTTAACCTCGAAGTTCTTGTTACACCAGAGGATGTTCTAGTTACATTAAGCCAGGATGGTTATGTAAAACGGACAAGCATGCTCTCGTTTACGAGATCGGGAGGCGAGCTGCAAAACGCAGGCGTCAAGGAAGGTGACTTCGTACGAGAGTTGCTTGAAGTCAATACGATTGACAATTTGCTGCTCTTTACACGCAAAGGTCAATATTATTTGCTGCCGGTCCATCAAATTCCAGAATTCAAATGGAAGGATACCGGAACAGCGATAGTGAATGTTGTACCTATTCCGAAGGATGATTCGATCGTAAGCGTCATTCCAATTAAAGATATTTTGGCATCTACAGCATCACTTGTTTTCGTAACGAAACGTGGCCAAGTCAAGCGTACGGAGCTTAAGGAATACGCAACTACAAGATCCACTGCGGTTGCAGCCTGCAAAGTTTCAGAGGGCGACGAAGTCATTCGGGTTGTTTTGAGTGATGGTTCGAAGCAAATCATGCTTATTACTAAGCAGGGAATGAGTATTCGGTTTACAGAATCCGAAGTTAATTCGATGGGTAGAGTTGCAACAGGCGTAAGAGGTATTCAGCTTAAGGATGGAGACGAGCTTGTCACCGCGGAATGGGTTGCTGAGGATGAAGGCGAATTACTCGTCATTACCGATATCGGTTACGCCAAACGTACTTTGCTGCTGGATTATCCAATTCAGGGCAGAGGCGGCAAGGGTGTTCAAACGTTCGAATTTAAAGAAGGCAAACGAGTGCGTCCAAACGGTTCGTCACTGATTGGGGCTTATTATTGCAAGGCAGCCAAAGAGATCGTAGCGATTACCTCATCAGGAGCGAAGCTTTCTGCTGCATCGGAGAAAGCACCAATTGAAGATCGCAAATCGATAGGCAAGCTCATATTCCCAGTAGAGAAAACCGACGTTATTACGAGCACGCTTGCACGTTCCATAACAGACACTAATCAAAAGGTCGATTAGGCGGATCAAACCGTTCAATGACTTCCAAAATAGCTTCAAGCATGACCCACAATGGTACCAGCTCATCCGGGCGGTCCAGCCATTGTGGGTCTTTTATAATGCCATAATTTTTAATTTTTTGAATGATTACAGCTTTTCTTTCTTCCACTGGGTGCACGCTCCTTACTGTTTAAGCATGAATAGACATAGCGCTGGGCTTTCGCCTTATTGTATGTCTAACGCTGTCATAATGTTCAACAATATATCGATTAATAGCGCAAATTATTAATTGGGTTAATCTTTTATTCGACAATAAAGACTGCTATAATAAATAGCAAATAGATGGAAATTGACAGAGAGCGAGTGTGGGAGTATGGTGTCTGGAGAATTTACTCGATTATGGACGAAGCTTTCGCGTGAATGGAAAAACAACTTGGAACAATCGCTTGCTCCTTTGACAGAAGGGCAGCTGAATGTATTAGAGCTGATGCTTCAGCACCAACCGATGAAGCCATCTGATCTGCTCCAATATTTAGCGACTACGCCTGCTGCAATTACAACACTGTTGGATCGAATGGAAAGAAATGAGCTCATTGAACGTACTAGAGATGATCATGATCGAAGAATTGTGTGGGTATCTGTTTCGGAGAAGGGCAAAGCTGAGGCGGAGCGCGGTACAACGATTCGGACTCAAATGATCGAACAATCGCTGGACCGCATTTCCTCTCATAACCAGCAACTGCTGGTTTACTTGTTGGGTAAAGTAGCAAATCCGTAATCTGATTTCGCCATTCAACGCTTATTTCATAGAATCGAGCCGATTGCGCAGCATATCGTAATTTTTTTGGAGCACCTCGTAGTCGGCTTGCGTTAGCAAGGTATCATTTGAAGCAGCTAATGTTTCTTCGATTGGCAAGATGCGATATCGAAAGGAACGATCAGGCTTGTAGCGATGCACCCATGTCGGAATGGATTCAACATCAGTAATAGTAACTGTGCCTTCTGTCATATTTTTACGAACATTAACTTTAAAAATAACTCCGTAATCCTTCGATTCGCCCCGCTGATTAGAAATAAAATTTCCCATAGAATAAATAATAAGTCCCTTTTTTACATGACCATTCTCATCGGTTGTTTCGAGCACTTCATATGGCTGGACAACATGGGGATGCGAACCGGCAATAATATCAGCTCCCGCAGCGACAAGCGAACGTGCGAGACGTTTTTGTTCTTCGTTCGGTATAATCTGATATTCAGTTCCGAAATGCAGAGAAACGGTAATAAAGTCAGCACCTGCTTCACGCAGCCGAATGATGTCTGCTTTAATTTTCTCTTCATCAATAAGCGAAACGAGGTAAGGTTTGCCTTCTGGAATTGGAATGCCATTTGTACCATAGGTGTAAGCTAACAATCCCATAACGATGCCATTTTTCTCGGATAGGACAGCTTGGTCTGCTTCTTCTTGCGATGCGGCTGTTCCCTTGCTTGGAAGACCAAGCTTCTTTAAATTCTCAAGAGTGCGAAGCACACCTGACTCGCCTTTATCAAGTGAATGATTGTTGGCATTTGTTATTAAGTTAAATCCAGCATCCTTGATCGCTTCTACAAGTTCGGTTGGCGCATTAAACGTTGGATATCCTGTATAACCATATTCAACACCAGCAGTTGGTGTTTCTAGGTTGGCAATAACCCAATCTCCTTGCTTCAAAATCGGTTTAACCTCTGCAAAAAACGGCTTGAAGTTATATCGATTCGTCTTCTTGTCAAAAGCTCCGGGCAGCTGGGGCGTATGCATCATGATGTCGCCTACGGCCATCCATACGGCATCGGCAAAAACAGGCTCTGGTGGTGCTGTCGGTTCAGGAGATGGTGAAGGGGTTACGACTGCTTGCTCAGTAGGAGTGGGGTCAATTGAAGCTGTAGGAAGCGAGCTGGCAGGTGCAGAAGCCCTCTCGTAAATGGAGGGCATTAAAAATATAACCAGTAAGCCAAGTAAACTTAGTAATAATAGTATAGAATTTGTTTTTCGGTGCCTTTTACGGCGCATTAGTATTTCGTCCTTCCTTGTTACGTATTGCTCAGCATACTGGAGGCGTCTTCAAGCTGCGAACTAGTCCACCAATTCCAAACATCAGAGCTGGTTGGAACGGAACGAAAACTCATCCATTCCTTTGTTATAGGATGAGGGGCTGAAACCGAGGTTGACCATAACGCAATTTCGGATATGCCGCTTGTTGGTTTCGCGCCGTATTTCAGGTCTCCTACGAGCGGACAGCCGATATGAGCAAGCTGTGCACGGATTTGATGAGGCCTTCCGGTATGCAGCTTCACCGCTATCAATGAATAACGGCCAGATACAGCTGCTACCTCGTAATCCAAAATCGCTTCTTTAGCCTCATTCGTGGGTTTGTTATAGACGGTTACTTGATTTTGTTTGCTGTTCTTAACAATATAATGAGTTAAACGCGCTTGAGGTTGTTTTGGCGTACCTTGTACAACACAAACATAAGTTTTGCCAAAATGTCTACTGCGAACCGATTCGGATAATCTGGACGCAGCTTTTGAGGTTTTGGCAAAAATCATAACACCGCCAACCATACGGTCAAGTCGGTGAACGAGGCCGAGAAAGACGTTTCCCGGCTTGTTGTATCGTTCCTTTATATCCTGTTTAAGCAGGGTAAGCATATCAGCATCGCCAGTGTCATCCTCTTGTGAGAGGACGCCAGGCGGCTTAACGACAGCTATTACATGATTGTCCTCGAACAGAACCTTGATCGTCATTACTTAGACTCCCAACGTCCCAGTATTCCGCACGGCAAATTAAGGCCGGATTTCGTAATCGGCAATCCGATTTCTCCACAGTTGATCTCGCCGCCATACTTGGCATTCATTGTCATATGCAGCAGGTTGTGCAGAACAGATTGCGATAATCCAGTTGTATAGGAGTTGATGAGTAGGAACAATGGATTGTCAGACAAAATCGATGTACAGGATTGTAAGAATGGAAACAAATTTTCTTCGAGCTTCCATGTTTCACCATTCGTGCCACGTCCATAAGAAGGTGGATCCATAATAATCGCATCATACTGCTTGCCGCGGCGTTGTTCGCGTTGAACGAATTTGAACACGTCATCCGTAATATAGCGAATTGGAGCGGACTCAAGTCCAGACAGCTGGGCGTTATCTTTTGCCCATTGGACCATACCCTTAGCTGCGTCAACGTGGCATACCTCAGCGCCTGCTGCTGCGGCTGCAACAGTGGCACCGCCCGAATAGGCAAAGAGATTCAAGACACGAATAGGACGTCCTGCATTACGGATTTTGTCCATCATCCAGCTCCAGTTAACGGCTTGCTCAGGAAATAATCCTGTATGCTTGAAGTTTGTCGGCTTGATATGGAAGTTTAGTTCGCCATAAGAAATGGTCCAGCGCTCAGGCAATGATTCGCTCATCGACCATTGACCGCCACCGGAATTGCTTCTATGGTAATGGCCATCGGCTTTTTTCCAAAGACCTGTTTCATTTGTGATCGGCCAAATAATTTGTGGATCTGGACGGCGGAGTGTATAATTGCCCCAACGTTCGAGCTTATCTCMGTCTCCTGTATCTATAACCTCGTAGTCTACCCATTTATCTGCTATGTACATGTTATTCGTAACCCTTCCTTGACCTTGTTTTTGTAATATAATAATGTCAACGATAATTATATCGAAGCTAACACAATGAAGCAATGAAACCGACGCATTTAGAGGCTGGTATTTATTCGTAAGTTATGAAAATGGCTGTTTATTACAGCAAATAAGTAAATGCTGTTGCTGACAGAGCAAAAATCAGTGTAAAAAAGAGCATAATTTAGTAAATCTACAATAATAGAGGAGCAACAATATCATGATGAGTTTTGAGTGCGAGTGCGGGAATAAAACAGTAATGTTTGCTACGGGAGATCGGGACGAGCAGGGCAGAGAGTATATTGAAATCGAGGACGACGAGAGGCTTACTATTAAAGTAGGCGATAAAAGCGTATTATTTCGTTGTTCGTTTTGCGGCTATACATACCGACTGGAACAAATTTGATTTTCTTTAGAAATTTTATAGGGGCTGCATATTGAAAACATTTATGGTTCGGAGTATGATAAACGTGAGTCAAGTTGTATGTACAAGTGCATCGTCATACCAGTGATAACTAGCGCTAATGTCCGTACAAGTTGAGAAGAGGCGTTATCTCTAAAAATACGTTTAATACTCGGTGAATGCTTACATAGCTGTTTTGCATTCGCAAAACTTGAAGCGGATGCTTACGTAGCTGTTTTGCATTCGCAAAACTTAAAGCGGATGCTTACGAAGCTGTTTTGCATTCGCAAAACTTAAGGAGGAACCATTCCATGTTACAAGTTAAGCCCTATCAATTTTGGTTTGTTACCGGCAGCCAGCACTTGTACGGACCAGAAACATTAGAAGAGGTTGCACAGCATTCACGTATTATTGCTGCGGCGTTGAATGATGATTCTGTTATTTCATCCGAAATTGTATTTAAACCTGTAGTAACAACTCCAGAAGAAATTTACAAGCTTTGCTTAGAAGCGAAAGCGGATGTGAACTGTGCAGGCATCATCACTTGGATGCATACCTTCTCACCGGCAAAAATGTGGATTCATGGGTTGTCTGAGCTGCGTAAGCCATTACTACACCTTCATACTCAATTCAACCGTGATATTCCTTGGGAAACGATTGATATGGACTTTATGAATACGAATCAATCCGCACATGGCGACCGAGAATACGGCCATATTTTCGCCCGACTAGGCCTTGAGCGCAAAGTCGTTACGGGTCACTGGGAGGATGGCGTTACTCGTTCCCGCATTGCCAGCTGGATGGGAACGGCAATTGCAGTTAATGAAGGCCGTCATCTTAAGGTTGCTCGCTTCGGAGACAATATGCGTCAAGTTTCGGTTACGGAAGGCGACAAAGTTGAAGCGCAAATCAAATTCGGCTGGTCGATTAATGGTTATGGCATTGGTGATCTTGTTGCTCGTATGAATGAGGTTTCAGATTCAGAAGTAAAACAGCTGCTTGAGGAATACAACGAGCAGTACGATATTTCGTCCRAGACACGCGGCAATGCAGCTTCATGGGCTTCCATTGGCGAGCAGGCTCGTATTGAGCTTGGCCTAAAAGCATTTTTACAAGAGGGCGGTTTCTCCGCATTTACTACGTCATTTGAAGATTTGCATGGCATGAAGCAGCTTCCAGGTCTTGCAGTTCAGYGCTTGATGGAGCAAGGATACGGCTTTGGCGGCGAGGGCGACTGGAAAACATCTGCACTTACTCGCATGATGAAGCTGATTGCCAATAACAAAGGTACTTCATTTATGGAGGACTATACTTATCATCTAGAAGAAGGCAACGAGCTCGTACTTGGATCACATATGCTTGAGGTATGTCCTACAATCGCGGATAGCCGTCCAAAAATCGAAGTTCATCCGCTTGGCATCGGCGGCAAAGCGGATCCAGCACGGATTGTATTCGATGGACGCTCTGGTGCTGCGCTTAATGCTTCACTCATCGATCTAGGCAATCGTTTCCGCTTGATCATTAACCAAGTGGATGCAGTGAAGCCTACTCATGAAATGCCGAAGCTTCCAGTAGCTCGTGTGTTGTGGAAACCAGAACCATCGCTTCGAGATGCAGCAGAGAGCTGGATTTACGCTGGCGGCGCTCATCACACCGTATTCTCATATGTCGTAACGACTGAGCAGCTTGTAGACTGGGCGGATCAAGTTGGCATTGAAACCGTAGTAATCGATAAGCATTCAACGGTACGCAGTGTTCGCAACGAGCTTCGTTGGAACGATCTCAGCTATCGTATTCGTTAAACATCCTATCATCTGATTGCTTCTTAATAGAGAAGACTGCTGCTTAAAACCGTACAAGGTTAAGCAGCAGTCTTTTTCTCTATTTATAGGGGCTTTAAAGTTATGGCTTAATAGCTTTTACTCTAATCCGCACATAATCCACATACCATGTACCATCATGGAATAAATCATTTCTTACTCTTGCGGCTATTTTAGCGTATAGCAACTTTTTATCTTCTTCCGATACATTAGCGAAAAAATGATTTGCGAAACCAGATAACCAGTGATTTAGTCCTTCTTCACCGTCTTCCATCTTCGTAGGCCGATCAAAAAGAACGGCATAAGTTACTCGAAAGCCTTGTTGTTCAAGTAGAGCGCTATATTCTGAAATGCTCGGAAAGAACCAAGGATTTAACTTTTCTGCATCAATAGCATAATCCTCATCAAGCACAGCTGTTGTTGCTTTTACTATTCGATTAACATTTCCTTTGCCGCCAAACTCAGCAACAAATCTGCCGCCGCTGTTTAGCACATTCCACACATTTTCAACCACTTGTTTCGCATTTTTCATCCAATGCAATGCCGCATTAGAGAATACAGCATCAAATGATTCATCTAACTGAAACTGTTCACCATTTCCAGTGAAAAAAAGAATGGTTGGATATTTCACTCGTGCTTTTTCAATCATTTCCGCAGAAAAATCCATGCCTACAACTGTTGCTCCAGTTTTCGATATTTCATAGGCCAAATCTCCGGTGCCACACCCTACATCTAATATTTTCTCGCCTGGGGCAGGACTTAATAATTCAACAACTTCCTTCCCGTACTCAGATACAAAACCCAGTTTGTTGTCATATAATTCGGTTTTCCAAAATTGGCCGGAAGGCATAATATCATCCCCTAACTATTGGTAACCCTATTCTCACACAAAGATTGTATATAAGTAAAATATATTATTCCTATCTTCTTTATAGTTTAAAGTTATAAAGTTCGATCAGAAAAATGCTTTACTCCTGTAGGTTAGAAGCAAAGCTCAAGGTATACCTCAACTATGAATGGGTTTATTCTGATTTTTCTTTTTGAATTTTCGCAGGGTTATTGATTTTGTAAGGAACAGGGTGCTTAGTAAGCTTTTTAGCGACTATTTTTCCTTCAAAATGAAGGATATCGCCGATTTCCAGCTCAAGCTTTTTGAGGGTAGCACTATGGCTGGACCAAGCATCGCCGATCTCCATAGCAGGATCTTGAATGGCTACTGCGTTGTAAATAACAACCTCGTCATCTGTGTCAGAAAAATTGTTAGGTACAGTCGTAAATTCTTTTACTGTTGCGACCATCTTGATCTTATCTTCAGGAAGCTGCAGTTTTGGCGCCTTTTCTTTTTTTGTTTTTTCCTTTGGAGCTGCTGCTGTTTTAGGTTCTTTATGTACTTCTTCTACTGAATCAGGCGCTGGTATCGTCTCCGAAATCACTGCTGCATCATTATTTTGTGATGTTTCTAGCAGAACGTCATTTTTATCAGCTTCAATCTCTTGTGCAGGTGCAATCTCTTCAACTGCATTGGAAGTCTTCTGGCCATAACTAGATTCTTGCATTTCCTTTATGTAGGAAGGGTGAATAC
>NZ_JBFTSN010000236.1:0-13726 GCF_056400045.1 Paenibacillus sp. 01L418 | reverse complement strand
CTCTTCAACATGTAAGCGGATTGCCTCCACTTTCGTTGTATCTTCATAATGCTTAAACTTTTGCCCTTTAACCGCCACAAAAATACACCCCCTAGAATTTCATCGGAATAACCTAGGGGTTTTTCCAATGTCTATTCTAAGGGGTGCACTTCACTATGGACTTGAGGTTTCTTTATTTAAATCAAAGCTATAGCAAGAAGCGTAAACAATGACAAAGTCAGTAGACCTGCCCCAAAACCATAACCATATCCATTGCCGTACCCATTACCATAATATGCTGATGTTCTTACTCTGTCCGATGTCCGTAAATATATATTGTTTCTATCAACATTTACGATAACGCCTTCGTGGCAACGGCCATCACGAGTCCGAACACGCACTCTACAGTTCATATTATTTCTGCCGAAACGATACATTTCCTCCATTAAAGCTCACCTCCCACTATCATGCTCCTTTTAATCTATGATTAGTAGAGGCTTCATGATTGTGCTCTTGTTACAAGAGTTGCGAGGAATCTTGCTTAGAGTCCAAATGACTGCTTCAATTAATTTTTTGTCCCCTTATATTTCCCCGTATTCATTAGATTGACATTTACTTGAATGTTCTTGATAGAATCATTTTTCAAGAAAAAATCATCGGTGCTGGACAAGCGCCGAAACTCCGCGGGTGATGACTGATAAAGCGATTGTCTGAGATGAAACGGATCGATTTGGGACTTTAACGCTTTACTATAGGTGTTCATGATTTCCTTGCGGATGGCATCAGCAGCACATTCCTTCAAATGGTTAATGGTTACGTCTTGCATTAGCTCAATGACAATGCCCTTTGCCTCAACTTCAAGATTATAGCGAGTTTCTCCCTTTTCCGTTTCGGGTCTAATTTTCATTCTAGGAGATGAAAATTCAATAACGGCAGCCGGTGAGCCGTGGGCATTAACTTGAAGCGGTATACGTTTCAGTCCCTCTTCCGCCCATCTAATCCCTAGCAGATCCCGTCCTGACATCCATCCTATCATCTTGTTTTTCTTGAAAAAATAACCACCTGATAGGCTGAACATCGGCTTTGGTTGTTCGTCTTCCGACCAATCTTTAGAATCAAGGTCAAGTGATGGAATCATTGCCGGCTCTCCAGGTTCATTTAAATCCGCAATAACGCGATTTACAGTAACAGGAAGGATTACGGAAACGATTGAATGCATTTGACTAGCCGTAAACATGATCGTTTCCAGTGGGGATAAATTCAAAATCGATTTCTGAATAAATATTTCTGGCAAGCTCCTCTTTGTTCCATAGATCAGAATATTGTACCTTACTTCCCTGTAACGATTAATCGCGCTAAACACATCAGTGACACCCTTCTTGAGCACCGCTTCTGTCATAACAACAGCTTTAACATGACCCCAAAACACCTGCAGCTGGGATGTTCTGCTAATGTCAGTTAATGCTAATGCCATGGTTTTCCCTTCCCCTTTGCCTACCCATACGGGGACAGCTTTACCAAGACTAACTTGTTCACTATGCGAGATATTTGAGAAATTGAGTATTTGTGTGTAGGCAATCCATTTCCCGTCCTTAAAGTCGACGCCAATAGCCGTCGCATATGCCATATTTTGAATTTCCGGCATACTCGTGCAACCGCTTAGAATCATAATACTGCACAGAAGCACGCTTATTGCCCGGAAAATATACATGTCTAATCCTCCTTCTTCTTATCGGGATCTTTCGTTTGCAGCGCGGTAGGTCGTTTGTTGATTTTATCCCACGGCAATCTCAAGAAAGAAATAAGCAGCTCCCTGACGGATAGCGGAGATAAAGGCGCCAAATAGCTTACGCCAAATGATTTTATAGTACCCATGTAACCAATGAGCAGTACCATACCTAAGATCACGCCATACATGCCGAGAATTGCGGATAGTGTAAAAAAGAACAGCCTCAAAATACTAACCTGCGTGCTTAACGTCTGATTCACTAGAGTTACCCCCGAAACGGCGGTAATCGCACCAACTACAACAACTGACGGCGAAACCAAACCCGCTCGAATGGCTGCATCTCCAATGATCAACCCCCCAATTGACGTCAGTGTCTGACCGATTGCGTTAGGAAGCCTTACTCCCGCTTCCCTAAATATTTCTAGCAGCATGAGCAGCAAAAACATTTCCATATGCGAAGAAAGCGGCAGCCCCAGCCTAGTCACGGAAATGGTAGCCATCATTTGAAATGGAATTTGGTCTTGATGAAACGACACTAACGCAACCCAAATGGCTGGCAAAAAGATAGACAGGAATAAGCTGATTCCTCTTATTATTCTTGAGAATGAAACATACGCATAGTTGAAATGGGCATCCTCTGGAGATTTTAAAATAAGTGATAGACCCGCAGGCGCAATTAACACCATCGGCAGCCCATCGATAATGAGTACTACACGGCCCGAAAGCAAGCTTTGGACGGCATAATCGGGTCTTCCGGTAAAATCCATAATCGGCAATAGCTTGAATTTGAAATCAGACAACAATTCCTCTAGCTGGCTAATGCTGATTAAACCGTCAATATCAATCTTGTCCAATCGCGTGCGTAAATCCTCCAAAATCTTAGGATTAATGATGTCATAAAAGTAAAGAATCCCTATCCGCGTCTTTGTTCTTCGTCCTATTGTCAAATTATCTACATGGAGAGAAGGGCTTCGAAGCCGTTTACGGATTAAGGCAATATTTACAGTAATATCTTCAACGAACCCATCCCTTGGTCCCTTAACCGAAATTTCTGTACTGGATTCGTATGGCTGTCTTGTTGGCTTATCTGCTATGCTTACAAAAGCCACTTTATTATCTTCAGTGAATATGAGCAGCAGATCCCCTTGAAATATAGCCTCCGATAGCGCGTCCTCGGTCGCTTCTGTAAATTCCGTAATCGACAACACATTCGACAACCGCACAATTGGATCCTTGAATGAGCCCTGTTCTTTAAAGAGTCGATTAAGCTCTGGTAAAATAAACTTACCAATGTCGGCTGAATGGCTCAGTCCTTCTGCAAAAGCAATCACGACTTCAACGCTTTCTTGTTCTCCAAAGTGGCAAGCTTGGATTTTGACATCTGATGAACCCTCAAAGAGAGCCCTTAAGCTTTCCTCATTCCAGATCTCTGAATTTGACTGTGCTTGTCCATTCATGTTTTTCCCTCCTTTGAGGCAGATCCTAAGAACAGGGCGGCAATCATCCATAAAAATGAAAAGGACAACAATACCGCCAGCGAGATTGGCATGTAATAACGATCCATCCATAAATAAAAGGTATATTCGTTTACTCGAAACAGTGACAGAAGGATATAACTCACCATAATGATAGCTATTGCCCAGTGTCGACTGCGTGCTTGACGAAGAGAAAGCAATTCAACGAATAAATACACCGATAAGCTTATGCGAACAATCGCGCCAGACAGCCATTGAAAGATGGATAAAAAGTCTAGATGCTCAACAAATTGCCCAATTTTCACGAGCCTCCACTGCTCGTATGGCGAAGTCATTTGATGGGATGCTTCTATGGGACCAAACTCTGTAATCGCACCAACGATAGGCCCCAGTGAAATGACGATGGAAAATACGCCATATAAAAGCAGCTGCCAAGCTCGAACTTTCGTCTTCAAATGATGCTGCAGCACGATAAGCGCCATCAACTCCACAAAACCTGCGCCGGAATAAACCATTCCGTTCCAAACCGGGCCCCATCCATGCTCAAGTACAGGCTTTAATAACGAAAAATCTTTCATTGGAGAATTAAATGAACCGACAAAAATGCCTAACAAAGCAACAAGCGGAAGCAACACGCCTGCAACGATCGCAATGACCTTTAATCCCCACATAGACATGGCTGTACAAAATAATACCAATGAGACAACGAGCAGCATCTTAGGAGTAGAGGGCAAATAATTTGTAACATGCCATGTAGCCGTATGGATGACGGTCATACCGCCAATGAGATACATCTGAATGCAAACGGGAAGGATAAGGAGCCAAGAAACAAAAGGGGAACTCCTGCGGGATAGCCACTTTTTCCACTCTTGCTGACCTGATCGGTTCATTATCCAGACCAATAGCAAAATCCAAATAAGAAAAAACACACCTGTCATCAGTACAGTAATCCACGAATCACGTTTGGACGCAGACAAAATCATCGGATTTACGATAACGTGGCTGGTAAGGCCATTCATTAATGAAAACATCATAAATATTTGCACAAAGCTGATTTTATTACCCGAACCGCTCAAATGAAATCACATCCATATCTATACAATCCGTAAATCCTCACTCTATTTTGGTACTAATTTCAATTTAATATTCCAAAAGAAGCAAGTTGCTCGGATTCAATTTAAATTATGCTTAGATCAGCCTAATAAAAAAATGGCAGCCTTGGACGAAAAAAGTCATAGGCTGCCATTTATATGTAACAATATGTAATCGAATATAAGCGGGTTTTCCAACTTAGCATCTACTCTAAACATTTTMTTGTTAATTCATAAAAGTCGTGAATTTGATCAATTTGATCTTTCTTTTCGTTAGTCTTGTTTAACCATAGTGAATGCATGCCATATTTCCTTGGTGCCACGTAATCATTCTCATAATCATCACCAATGAATAGGATCTCATGCTCCTGACAACCAGATTTATCAATTGCGTATTTATAAATTCTTGGGTCAGGTTTTCTCCATCCAAATCCAATGGAAGTCACAATGAAATCAAAACTATGGATCAAATTATTTATATCCAGCAGCTCTTCTATGCCATCCCTAATCATGAAATTAGACACGATTGCCAAATGATATTTTTCTTTAAGTTGTGCAACCGCCTGCTTAGTTTCTTCCTTAATAAAACATTTAGACTTATAGGTATCCCAGTAATTTTCGTATAAACGATCTATAACTGCTTGTCTATTTTGTTTAATAGAGGTTGTGTTGTTAACGATAAACTCAATTCTTTGTTTCATTTCATATTCTTGATGTGTCTTATAACTATCACTTAATGTTTTTTTGRCAAGCTTATATTTTTCATAATACTCATCAAAATTTACCCAATACTGTTCAACACCAGAATTCGCATAAGACCAGTAAGCATAATCACTTGCATTTGGGAGCTCAATTAAATCAACTATGGTTTCCATACAATCAAAAATAATATACTTAATCATTTTCATCCTATCTCCCTAGCGTAACCCATGCTTAAATAAACATAGTTTAATTATCTCACACTGTAGTTGTGTTCCATAATCTCTCCATTCCTATTAACATTTCACCCTCGAATTCCAATCTATAGATATCCGGCTTTGAGGTCTTTAATAAAAAGTCCAAATCGTACTGACGATCAAAATACCCCATCATCAAAGTCATAACAGCTCCATGTGTTCCTATAACAATCTTCTGTCCTTTATATTCGTTTAACATTTTATTGAGAATTGTGATGGACCGATCCTGACAAGCCTTAATAGATTCCCCTCCTGGCGACAAAAACTCCGGGTCAGAGAACATCTTCTTAACCAATGGATACAATTCCAAATCGGGCATGATTTCATCATCTTTTAAAAAGTTTACTTCTTTAAGATCCTCAAAAACCAATACTTCTTTGCCAGAAAACTGCGCTAGTTCCTCTATCGTCAATATCGCCCTTCTGTATGGGCTTGAAATATAATTGTCTATTCCCTCTTCTTTCAATATTTCAGTTATGATACGGGCATCTGAAATCCCTTTTTCAGTTAGCCCACGCGTTCTCTCCTTCCCTTCTCCTTTAGGTGAATCTCCATGCCTGACCATGTAAATAAACGTTTTCATATCTAACTCCTTCCGCTAATTCAATAAGAAACCTTGAATGGAAACAAATAAAGTAAATAAAAAAACAATAATGCTCATATACCCCAAAAACTTTTTCTGTCTTTTTGAAATTCAGCTAGTCCTGTTACTAACATAAATATGGCTAGAAATAACATCAAATATGGCATCATTTCAAAGTTTTTAGTCGTTAGACTATAACAGGAAAGACCGAAAACAATTATCGCTAAAATAATTCTACTTTCTTTCACAACATATCTCCCCTTTCCCCCTAAAAACTATCTTTGTCTATTAAGATTCACAAATACCTTATATTTACATGATATCATAATTACGGATTCTCTATTTCCCCCTCCTACCCTTAACTTACTAACAAACCCATCAATGTTATTCGCCGGCTAATTCCATTAATCTATTACGTACCTGTCACCTCTGCTATTCGGTTGAAATATAACCAAAAATTCAATTTCTTCGTTGGATTTATTAAACATTTGATGGGGGATTTGAGGTGGAACCTCGATTCCTTCATGTTGATTTAAAAACACCTCTTGATCACCAATTTCCATAGCAGCTGTTCCTGATAAGATAAAGAAAAATTGTTTAGCATCTTGATGATAATGCTTTACTTCCGCAGTATTTGCTGGCATTCTTTCGTGAATAACGCTTAATTCCTTATTTTTAACTAAATGCCAACCATCACAGTTGTCTCCCCAAATATAATGTTCAGCAGATTGTTTACTTATTTTCATTTCAATTGCTCCTAACCTCTAATGATTTTGTTGTAAAATGTGCCATTAAAATTGTCCATCATTTCTGGTTGAATTATTATACAAACAAAAGAATAATAATTCAAATTTCCCGCACGATCTAGTCTAAAGTCGAGGCAACAAACTCGACTGCGGTGCGAATTGATTTTTTACTATATCTGGTAAGGTTAAAAAATGTTATAAATACTCGGCCTGAGAAAAGGCGGAAGGTGGCGTCATGATGGAGAAGAAAAGGAAGAAGGGTCGGGTTTGGAAAATCATTGGACTTATTTTGGGAGCACTCATAATTGCTTTCGCAACGATTACTTTCATTCAGGTTGACTTCTCTAACCCTAAGGATCTTGAGAAATTCGTCCAGGTCAAAATGAAGAAATCAGGCATGACAGGCGTATCCATCGCAATAATCAAAGACAATCAAATTGATCGCATTATTAATTACGGAGACGCTGACAGGGAAAAAGATATACCGATCACAAATGACACGGTATTTCAGATTGCCTCCGTTTCCAAAACAGTGACTGCCACGGCCGTCATGCAGCTTGTTGAGAAAGGAACCATTAAGCTGGATGATGACATAAATACATTTTTGCCGATAAGTATTGTTCATCCTAAATTTCCAGACACTCCTATTACATTCCGCATGCTGTTAAATCATACTTCAGGAATTGATAACAATTGGAAGCTGTACGACAGCCTCTACACTTCGAACAGTGGTGGTGGCGACTCAACGGTTACACTCGCGCAGTTCATGAAGGATTTTCTCGTTCCGGGAGGAAAATGGTACGACGAAGAAAAAAACTTTACGAAAGATAAACCTGGTTCGGCGTTCAACTACAGCAATGTCGGATATGGTTTACTCGGCTATTTAGTCGAAGAGATTACCAAAACACCTTTTCCCGAATATACGCAGCAGCATATCTTTGACCCGGTAGGCATGAAGCATACCAAATGGCTGCATAAAGATTTATTAAGCAATGACGTACTTGCCGTGCAATATGATGCAAAACATAAACCGCTAGTGCCCTATTCCTTCCCAACTTATCCAGATGGTACGTTGAAGACGACGACCACCGAATTTGCTAAGTTCTATCTTGCCATCATGAACGGCGGGCAGGCCGAGAACGGAACCATCCTATCGCAGGCCACACTTGATAAGATGTTCAAACCGCAGTCGGATAATGGCAATCAGGCACTCGGATGGAGCTATTCAGCGCTGGATAGTCTTTACTTGAAAGGTGTCAGCAAGGGCAAGGTTATCGGACACAACGGCTCTGATCCCGGAGTGCTCACGATAACGATGTTTAATCCAGACAACAAATCGGGTTTGATCCTCTTTTTTAACCATGAGCTGAACTTAAGTTTAAAATCGCTGAATCTTCATTCTATGGTCAAACGTCTGGTTAAAGAATCGGGTATGTAAGAACATAAGATTCTATTAATGTAGGAAAGGAGGAGCTGCGCTTGCATGCAGCTCCTCCCTTTTTAATAAGACGTTTATCCTTCACATATCTGAAGCCGATGGTTTCCAACCCGCTTCTTGCGACCAAATATGTGCTTTCTGAATGATATCCCAAACGATAGGCCCTTTGCCTTCTACATACTTGGAGCGTTCATCCTTATAAAGCTCAAACAATCGATGTTTCTCCCGGGCATATCTTAAACAGTCGTCAGGGTGCGCACACAAATAATCTCTAAACAATAAAGTTAATTGTTCTGAAAAACTACCTGACTGCCTTACATGAATATGCGTTCTTCGACTGCCCGGTATTTCTCGAAAATACTTTTTCGTTTTATCTGCGTTTTCTTCTCGATATATGAAGCCTATTTTCTCCATCTCACTCTTATGGTTTATGATCGTTTCAAAATCAATAACGGATAATTGAATATCAATAATGGGCTTCGCATCTAAACCAGCAATCGAAGTTGAGCCAACATGGTCAATACGAACGACCAAATCTCCCAAAGCATTTCTTATTTTTAGAGCGATATCATTAAATTGATTTTTCCATTCTGGATCATGTTTTGCAATTATCCATTGTTCCTCCATAATGAGCTCCTTATGTTGCTGTTCTCTAATAAAATCTTATCACTCAAAAGCATTTATGAATTCAATGGAACATGCTTGCCAGCGAGCTCCTTCAGTTTCTCTACGATCTGTTCTTCGCAATTGCCCGCGAGCGGAATCACTTCCGATGCATAAAGAGCCAGCTCATCATGATGGCCAATCATGACCGCATGCTTCGCGTTTTGAAACATCGAAATGTCGTTGGCATCGTTCCCAAATGCAATAAATTGTTTGGCTTCCACCCCTAATTTTTGCAGGGCACTCCATTTATGAATATGAGTTGGACTAATATCAATGACAGCTTCATTACGATGCCTGTGAATAACAACTTCTAGGCTTGCAAGCTTTTGCTCCAAAGCTTCCATATCATTCGCGGTAAGGATTAGTATTTTGACGATGGTCTCCAGCGACTCTACTGCAACAAGCTTAGCAAGTTTGGAGGCATCAACATTTTTTAATATCGGATGCTCTAAAGAACCGGTGTAGGCATAATCCCAATGGCTATCAATCAAATATGTCGCTTGATGCGCTTCAATATGCTTTAACATGTTAAGGCGTAAATCTTCATTAAAAGTTTCTATAGCGATCATGCTGCCATCCTTAGAAATAAGAGAACCATTTCCTCCTATAAGAGAAAAGTTGTGAAAACGTTGATGAAGAACAGGAAGCATATCTCGAATGGGACGAGCGGAAGCAAAAATAACTTCATGCCCTGCTTGAGTTAATTCCTCCAAACCACTTAAAATCTTTTCTGAAACAGGCTGTCCTTTAAAGCAGATGGTTCCATCTAAATCAAAAACAAAAATCATAAGTAATCCCCTACTTCCAAATGAATGTCATGTACTATTTGATTATAAATAGATATAATTAGATTCAATTAGTTTACTGCAAAAGCTTTGGAATTTCTAGACAATGTCTCTTATGAAGCCACCAAAGCAATAGACTGATTAAATGATCAAGCTTATAATAAGTGTTCATACGAACGCTTTATTAATTAGTTAAGGAAATGGGGAGAGCAAATGATACAAAAAGCAACGTTTGCCGGGGGCTGTTTCTGGTGTATGGTAAGTCCTTTTGAAGAACAGCCCGGCATACATGGCATTCTGTCCGGCTATATGGGCGGAACGCTAGAGAACCCTACTTATGAGCAAGTATTGACTGGTGAAACCGGTCATTTGGAAGTCGTACAAATCACTTATGATTCGGACATCTTCCCATATGAAAAATTGCTTGAGCTTTATTGGCCGCAAATTGACCCTACAGATGCTGTAGGACAAGGCAATGACCGCAAGAGCCAATACCGTGCTGCCATCTTTTATCACACAGAAGAACAGCGCCAACTTGCTCAATTATCCAAGGAAGAGCTTGGGAAGAGCGGCCGTTTTGGCGGAAGAGTATCACCAGAACTATCACCGTAAAAATCCAAAGTTCTATAAGGAATCAAGAGTATATTCTGGCCGTGATGCTATTATCGAGAAATACTGGAAGTAGAAAATAGCTTTGTTTTATGAATGACTTGATTAAAAAAGGGACGCAACACTTTTACGTGTTTGCGCCCCTATTTGATATTAAACGTTCGAAAATAATTTCATACGCCGTTGGTTTTCCGTGACCATTATAATGTGTCGGTAAAACCTGTACTAATCTCCATCCTTCTTTTGCATATTCATCAATCGTTTCTCGATGTTTTGCCTCTGAGAAAAACCCGCCCAATGATGTTTCAACATACATATATTCGTACAAACCTATCGCCTCCTTGTATTATTAATAATCTAGCTCAGCCATTCCAAATTCGCTGTATCATCGGTAATTCACCTTCAAACTGCAAATGATAGACATCAGGATTAGACAAGGATGCCCATTCCTCAAAACCGAATTTGTGATCATAATGCTTAAGCAGCAAGGACATTAAGTTTCCGTGGGTAACGATAACCACATTGCCAAACCCGCTATTTCTCACATCGGTTATTACCGCTAAGGCACGATTCATCGCAGAAGTACTGGATTCGCCGCCTTCATAACATATCTCCAGATCTGTAAAAGTATGACGAAGCATTTCAAGCCAGTTAACATTGCTTTCGCCACATAAAACTCGTTCTGACAAGCGATCATCCACATGACAGTTTACCTGAATTTTTTCAGCTAATGGAGAAATAGATTGAATGGCCCTTAGGAACGGGCTCGAAATGATATGTTCGATATGTTTGCCCTGCAGAAATTCAGCTACCCGCTCCGCTTGCAGATAACCTTCTTCGGTAAGCTTAGCACTTGGCGATTGCCCTTCTGCCTTGCAGTGTCTGACTACGTAGATGTTCAAGAGTACCCCTCCGCATCTATAAATTGATTAGTTCTGTTTTTTCTATATTCCGAAGGAGTAATGCCCGCAATCGCTTTAAATGATGAAGAGAAATAATGCTGGTCGGCAAAATTCAGCTTTGTAGATATCTCGTTGATGTTTAGATTCGTGTTAAGCAAGTATTGCTTGGCGAGCTCTATTTTGCGATTGCGAAAATAAGTATAAGGCGTTATACCATAACATTCTCGGAATAATTTAATAATGTAGTTTTTCGAATATCCAAGCTGTAATGAAACATCGTTAATATCGATAGCATTCTCGATGTTTAAATCCAAACATTGTTTAATGCGCTCAGGAATAGAGAGCACTTTATTTTCCAAATGGTTTTTTAAATGCAATATGATTTTTAACACAATAACTGAAATCTCATCTGTAATATCAGAGTAGTTTTTTTGCTTGGCAGATGCAATATTAATAATTTCATTCATATAAGAAAGAATGTTGCAATCTTTCACAATATAGGTGTCTGCTGGCAAGTAATGCTTAAATAAACTTTCTGCAAAATCCCCATTAAAAACGACCCATATTTTAACCCACGGATTTTCCTCGCTGGCATAATACTTATGATAACTATTTTTAGTTAAGAGATATACATCATTTTTCTGAGGATACAGCGTTTGGGATTCTATCTCGAGCACACCGCTTCCATCCATAATATACTCAAATGAAAATAAATTTTCACCTTTTCTCTCGATGATATAATTCTTGTCGCAATAAGAAATTCCTGCCATTACGATGTTCAATGGAAGTTTAGGATCTAGCAGATGCCAAAAGCTATAAACAGTTTCTTTCATTGTGATATTCCTCACATCTATTGTGATAACTTCTATTATCAGACCGTAATTTGTATGATAAATTGTATATTACAGCAACAGATAACATTATTCAATCGTTTTGCATTTCATTCATTTTCATCTAACTTAGGAGGAATTACTATGATTATGCGAGCACCAGCTGTCCCACTTATAACTGTAGATCCTTATTTTTCTGTTTGGTCTATGGCTAACGAACTGAACGAAGCTGATACCAAACATTGGACGGGCCAACCTCATAAATTAGTCGGTGCCGCTGTGGTTAACGGAAAAGAATATTGTTTTATGGGCGGCAATGATAATGGTATAAAAATGAAACAAACAGGTGTAGATATTAATGCATTATCCAGCAAATATCGTTTTACTTCTGATGAAATCCATTTACTCGTTACGTTTACTACCCCTCTTTTAATGGATGATTTAAAGCTTATGTCTAGACCCGTGTCTTATATTCATGTACAAGCCGAATCTAACAATGGCGAAGCACATGATGTGACTA
The DNA here is from genome assembly GCF_056400045.1 of Paenibacillus sp. 01L418. Lineage (NCBI taxonomy): Bacteria > Bacillati > Bacillota > Bacilli > Caryophanales > Paenibacillaceae > Paenibacillus > Paenibacillus sp. 01L418. Next base: position 1,417 of record NZ_JBFTSN010000236.1, on the reverse strand, counting down.
TAAAAATAAATGTCGATGATGAGTTATGTCAAAACTTTAAATATGAATTCCCAGTCGATTACAAAGATATTAGCGAGCCAGGTTTTACATGCGGCAAGATTGGAAGCAAATTTCAAAATGTTTTAAATAAAGCTGGTGATGATCTTAGAATTAACTGGGGTTATTTATACCTCGCTTCTAATCATGAAAAGGCTTCTGTCATCGATGTAGCCAATACACATGAATACGGTACGGTAAGCCATAACATTGAGCTGTCTATCCCTGTAAATACAGGTGAAAACGCAAATGCGCTTTTTGCTGTTGCATATGATGATATCAAAGCGATTGAATATTTTAATGAGCCGCTTAATGCTTATTGGAAAAAAGACGGTGAAACCATCGAAGATGCCTTGAAGCAGGCTTTATCTGAGTACGACAACCTATTTGAAAAGTGTGAACAGTTCTCATCCACTCTATTTGCAGAAGCTGCAGAATCAGGCAACGAGAAGTACGCGGAACTAGTATCCTTAGCCTACAGACAAGCAATTGCAGGTCATAAGGTTTGTGCGGATACCGATGGAAACGTTCTCTTTATATCCAAAGAAAATTTCAGCAATGGCTGTGCAGCTACGGTAGACGTTACGTATCCATCCATACCGCAATTTTTGATTTACAACCCAGAGCTCGTTAAAGGGATGCTGCGCCCTATTTTTAAATACGCTGCTACTGATATTTGGTATTATGATTTTGCACCACACGATGCGGGAACCTATCCACTCGTTAACGGCCAAGTCTATAGTCACGGCACATGCCCTACTTGGCAAATGCCCGTTGAAGAATGTGGAAATATGCTGATTTGCACAGCTGCTGTTGCGGTCACGGAGAATGATGTATCTTTTGCCAAAGAGAACTGGGACCATCTTGAGAAATGGTGCAATTATTTAATTAACAATGGTGTAGATCCTGACAACCAGCTGTGTACGGATGATTTTGCAGGGCATCTCGCGCATAACTGTAACTTATCGATTAAGGCTATTATGGGTATCGCAAGCTTTGCGATTCTAAACCGTATGGCTGGAGACGAGAAAAAGTCAGAGGAATTAATGAATGTTGCAAAAGGAATGATAGATAACTGGCTCGTCATGGCTGCTAATGAAGACGGAACCTATCGTTTAGCATTTGACCGTCCTGATTCCTTTAGCATGAAATACAATGCGGTATGGGATCAATTATTCGGTCTCGAATTGTTCCCTAAAGATACATTTAAAGCTGAGACTAAAGCCTATCTGGAGAGACATTCAGGTGAGTTTGGCCTCATGCTTGATAATCGTGACACCTACACCAAATCGGATTGGATCGTTTGGAGTGCGACACTCTGCGACAATAAGGAAGATTTCAATTCCATTGTAGACCGCCTCTGGCATGCGTATGATAAAAC
>NZ_JBFTSN010000235.1:0-10122 GCF_056400045.1 Paenibacillus sp. 01L418 | reverse complement strand
AGATCCTGCTGCTACTTGTCCGAAGAGACCGACATAATTTTCGTTGCTATTCGTTTTCAGTCCCTTAATCACATAACCATCACCATCGAAAGTGCCGAAAAAGCTACCGAAAGGCTTCCAAAACTGTCCATCATTGTATCCTCCTTCACCTTCAGAAAGATAATCCGTTAAATCGATATTACTGCCAAGCTTGAAATTTACGGAATAATAATTTCGCACGCTATCTAACTGCTCAGGTGTCGTAACGATATAAGGATCATCAACAGATCCAGTTCCGCCACTAAAACCTGGCGCCGCAAATACCTGTGAAGCATTCGTCAAAGGCCCAAATAATGAAATCATTAATGCCAAACACATGACTCGTATTAGAATACTTTTTACCTTTTTCCCAACTAGTATTGATCCTTGTGCCATACGAATAGTTCACTCCCAAATCATGAATAAGTTATAGTTGCATACGGGCTTTAGCATAAATGCTAGGCTTTTTAAAAAACACCAACTAAAGTTAGTTTTGCGAAAATAAAGTCGAAAAATCCAATATTCACGCGCATTTTGGCGTCTATTAGTAGTCTATTTATCCTATATAAGCAATAAACCCAAACGAATGGCATCGTACTATTTTGAAGCTCCATTAGGTATTCAAGATCATCTGCATCTGCTAAATATAATGATAGAATCAGAAAAAAACGGTATCCTCCCCAGAGGGATGATACCGTTTTTTTTGTTTACTATCCTCTAACTAACCTTTAACTGCTCCAGCTGTCATCCCTTTCATGACCTGTTCTTGAAATGCCAGATAAGCARTGATCGTTGGAATAACAGCAAGCGCCATCRCTGCCATCGTAAGCTTATAGTCTGTGGAGTAACCTGTTGCAAATATGGATAGACTGAGCGGCAGCGTCTTTAAGCCAGGGTCACTAATAAAGACGAGCGCGAAGGAGAAATCATTCCAATATCTCAAGAAGGCTAGGATACCAACTGTCGCTAGAGCCGGAAGGGACAATGGAAGCATCATACGAAGGAAAATTCCCCAGTAGCCAGACCCGTCAATCATCGCAGCCTCTTCAATTTCTTTCGGGAAGGTATTCATATAAGCCACACAGACAAAGATGGCTATCGGCATCTCAAACGCTGTATAAGGCAAAATCAATGCTGCATAAGTGTTCAAAATATCGATCTTGTTCATTAATATGAACAGTGGAACGAGTGTGCTGTGAATAGGGATGAGCATGCCGAGCATAAAAATGCCCATTACGAGCAGCTTGCCTCTAAACTGAAAACGTGAGATCACATATGCGCTTAATGCACCCATTACAAGCGTAATGACAAGCGCTGTTAAAGTAACAATGGCCGAGTTCATGAACGCAGTGCCCATATCTGCAACTTCCCAAGCACGAGTGAAGTTGCTCCAATTCCAAATGTCCGGCAGGCCGAACGGACGCGAGTAAAATTCTTCATTTGTTTTAAAAGCGCTAATAAACAGCCAAATGAGCGGATAAAGCGTGACTAAGGCGTATACGGTTAGACCAATGGATTGCAAGCTTCCTCTCAGCTTGCGCAGCCCTGTTCCTAAATTTGCGGAGGAGGCTGAGTGTGAAGCGCTAATTGATGGCGTAGTCATACTGTGGGTCCCCCTCCATTATTTTTTTGATTTCATTAAATATTGGCTTCCCGCTACGAGAACCAAGCTGATGATGATAATCATGGTGGATACTGCGCTGCCATAACCGAAGCGATAGATCGAAAATGTATTATTGTACATGTACGATGCGAGCAGCTCCGTCGAATTCGCCGGCCCGCCGCCTGTCATGACATAAATAAGATCGAATGCTTTAAGGCTGCCGGATATACAGAGCACCACGGCTACTTTAATCGTATCCCAAATCATCGGAAGCTTGATCGAGAACAGCTTGCGAGAGCCTTTTGCGCCGTCAATCTGAGCGGCATCATCAATTTCACTCGGAATATTTTGCAAAGCGGCAATAAACATAATAAGATATGGACCTACATTCAGCCAAATGATTGGAACCATGATGGCATACATCGATATCGATGGGTCAGACAACCACTGCTGTTTCCAACTGCTTAATCCCAACGTATCTAGCAAAAAGTTCAGTACACCAATTTGCGGATGATAAATGTATCCCCAGATGATACCGACTACAACGGAAGAGAGTACCATTGGCATAAAGATAGAAGCTCGGATAAACTTTTGAAACCAGCCGTTTTTGAGCAGTACTAAGGACAAGACCAATGCAATCGGCACCTGACCGAAAACAGACGCAGCAACAATGAGCAAATTGTTTTTGAACGAATGCCAGAACAACCGGTCTTGAATAACCTCTTTATAGTTGTCCAGTCCGATAAATCGCATCTCCCCAATGCCTTTCCAATCAAAAAAGCCATAATAAGATGACCATAGTATCGGTACGATAACAAAAAAGATGAAAAGCGCAAGCGCCGGAAGAAGTCCGATAGCGATAAAGCCTCTGATGCGTAAAGATGATGACATAATCGTCCCTCCTAAAGGTTTGCGCAGCAAACCTACTTCGTAAGCATAAGCCAAGGTTTGCGCAGCAAACCTACTTCGTAAGCATAAGCTAAGGTTTGCGCAGCAAACCTGCTTCGTAAGCATGAGCCAAGGTTTGCGCAGCAAGCCAGCTTCGTAATGCTAGTAAGAGCACGGGGATTTCCTGACAGCTTCGGCATGCGATCCTTTTAGCAGCTTCCAGTTGTGCTTGCTGTAAAGGACTTCAGCTTGCTGATCTTCATGCAATCAGGAAATTCCCTGTACTCAATAACCTAACTACCGAGCAGCTATGTTACTTTCCTAGCGCTTTCGCTTGCGCCTCTTGGATTTTTTTCGCGATGTCTTCCGGTTTGCCACCCATCAACAGCTCCTGTAGTCCATTGTTCACGGCTTCAGCTCCTGCAGAAGTCAGCTTGCCATCATACACCGGCGTCATCTTCACGCTGTTCACAAGCTCATATACTTCGCTAAAGATTGGCGAAACTTTGCTCTTATCCAGCTCTACTTTGTAGCTGACAAGCTGATTGCTCTCAAGMGTACGCTTTTGCGCTTCTGGTCCTGACATTGCATAGATAAGTTCAAATGCTGCATCCTTTTTCGGACCAATCGCATCCTTGCCTAGACCCATGCCGACACCTACGACACCAGATAGAGAATTAGGATCGCCTTTTCCACCAGGAATGGATGGAAGAACCGTTGCGCCCATTGCTTTAAGTGCATCTTCTGAAGCGTTGGAAGCTAGATTCGACAATGCCCAGCCGCCGTCAATCATCATCGCAGCTTTGCCTTGCGCGAACATTTGCTCCATTTGCGTGTTGTCGATTGCATTGAATCCATCTTGGAATGCACCTGCCGTACCAAGCTGCTGCATGTAAGTTAATGCCTGTACAAATTCAGGGTCCGTAAATGCCGCACCATCTTGGCTTGCTGCTTTCAAGAACCACTCCGTACCTGTTACACGGTCAGCCAATGAGCTGAAAATACTGGATTGTGCGAGCCAAGCCGCTTTATTGCCTAGAGCGATTGGCGTAATATTTTTGCCTTTCAGCACGCTAATTGCATTCAACAGCTCATCCCATGTTTTTGGGACAGTAAGGCCGTTTTCTTCAAGAATCGTTTTGTTGTAGTATAGAATCGATGTTGGAGACAAGCCCATCGGAGCGCTATAGATGTTGCCATCTACTGTGAAAGCGTCGAAGGAATTAGGCATGAAACCTTCTTTCCATTCTTGGTGGCTGTCAATTAGCTCATTAACCGGCTGAATAAGTTTGCCTGCTGAAAATTCCTGTGTCATAGAGCCATTGGATAAAATGAATACATCCGGCATTTCATCTGCCGCAGCGACCGTTTTTAGACGCGTCTTGTAACCGTCTGGCGGGATCGCTTGAATATCGAGCGTAATGTTCGGATGATCGGTCTGGAACTGCTGAATAATCGAACGCATCGTTTGCGCTCTAAGATCGTCGCCGGTAAAGTTATGCCATAGGCTTAGCTTCACTTTCTCAGCTGCCGGCTCACTGCCGTCCTCATTTTTTTTGCCGTTATTGTTTGTTCCGCCGCACGCTGCCAAGATAGAAATCATTAGAGTGACCATAATTGCAATTGTTAGTGTCTTCTTCATGTCATGTTTCCTCCTTGATATTTGTCTTACCTCCGAGTATAGGGAATCATAGGCGACATGGGCAGGGGACAGAACTCAGGAGTAGGGTAGATAAACTTCAGCTTCTCGTCCGGTATTCCGAAGGTGTAAAACCCGTAAACCGTTTAAACAATTGGCTAAAATACTTCATATCCGTATAGCCCACGCGGCTTGCAACCTCACTCACCTTTATCGGTGATTCATCCAAAAGCCGCTTGGCGCGCTCCACTCTCATGCGAGTTACAAATTCAATGTAGGTATGACCCGTCTCACGCTTGAATACCTCGCTGAAGTGGTTTGGATTCAAATGAACATGCTTGGCAACCTGCTGCAATGTAAGCTCTTTGTCCAAATGATCATGAATATAAGCAATCGCACGCTTAATGTAAGGTATGCCTTCTTGTCCGATCGTCTCACGGTACAGCATCATCAATTGGTGAAGCTGCTCATACAGCAATCCAACTCCGTTATCAGTGTTTGGGGAGGGAGAAATGCTGTTAGCAAACTTCTCTTTGGAGAGGGCAGCAGATTCCCCAAAAGAGGCAATGACTCGCTCCACCCAGCGGTGGGCAGAAATTTGGACGGATTGAAGAAACTTCTGCAAGGAATCTGGCGTCGTATCTGCATCTTTGAGCTGGAGTTCAATGAGCTCTTGAACCCATTGGTAAAGCTGCGCGTCCGTTCCGTTCTGGAATAACGCTGTGAGCTGTCCTTCCTCCTCCTGCGAGCAGACGGTACGTCCGCCTCGGCGTCCTTTTATATCCTCGTAAGCCAACAATCCTTCTTGGCCTATAATTCCTTTGAACAAAAAAGCATAAGAAGCCTCCGTGTACGAATCCTGAAGCTTGTGCCAGTCTGAAACAACTGTGCCTGTTGCCCCGAACAATTTGCATTTCAGCTTCCTTGTTACCCTCTCCATTAATCTAGCGAGCTGTGATTGATCTGCTCGCATGCTTTCATGCCTAAGGAGAATGACGAGACTATCTTTACGCAAAAGAGCTTCTCCATCTATCAGCTCGCTTATCATATTGTGCACGGCAAACAGCAATAAATAGCCGTGTCCCGATTCATTTCCCCAGCCTTCCGCCGAGACAATTACCGTTTGATAAAAAAATGATTCGTTTAATCGCAGCTTCGGCAGAAGCTTCGCCGCTTTCTCTGCGGAGTGATTGTCAATTTCCGTATCAGCAATCAGCCTCTCAAGCAATCTGTCGCGTAGCTGGTCTTTTTTTAGTGCCTCCCACTTTTGCAGAATTCGCATCTTCGCTCCATTTACCGCTCGGATGATTTCATCGGGCCGACTCGTTTTGAGCAAATAATCTCCTGCTCCTTCTCGAATCGCCTGCTGGGCATAGGAAAATTGATCGTAGCCTGTCAAAATAATGACCTCACTATCAGGCAGCAGTCTCCTAACATCTCCCGCAAGCTCTAGTCCGCTGCGTCCCGTCATTTGAATATCCGTCAATACTATTTCCGGCTGCTCCAATTCCAGACGAGCAAGCGCCTCCTCGGCTGATGCTGCCGGCTGCAGCAGCTCGTAGCCAAGTTCTGCCCATTTTATAACGGTGCTCAGACCAGTTCGAATAATGACCTCATCATCTACGATTAACAGCTTCATTAGGCTTTGCCTCCTTCGTGTAACATCGGGATCGAGAAGGACACGCGTGTCCCTATTCCGTCCAAGCTTTCAATGCGCAAGCCTGCTTCTGCCCCGTAATGCAGCTGCAGCCGCTTATGAACGTTGCGAAGTCCATAGCTGCCGCGTTCTAGGCGATCACGTTCTTTTTTGCGATCATCCGGTCCGTGGAGCTCCTTATATATAGCAGCCAGCTTAACCGAGTCGATGCCAACGCCTGTATCTTCTACAGCAAAGGACATAAACAATCCTTGCATATGTGCGGTTACTTTGATCAAACCAGCTTCAGCTTTCTTCTGAATACCATGAATAAGTGCATTCTCAATTAAAGGCTGCAGCAGAAGCTTCAGCATCGTTAAGTCCATTAGTTCCTGATCGATCTGAACGATAAACTCAAACTTGTCCGGGAAGCGGATCGACTGAATATTGGCATAATGGCCGGCATGCGCCACCTCCTGCTCAACCGAGCAAAACTCCTCGCCATTGTTTAAACTGAATCGCATAAAATCACTTAAGCTGCCTACCATATCGGCCGTCTTCTCATCTTGATTCATGAGCGCCATCCAGTGGATAGAGGATAGAGTATTGTACAAGAAATGAGGATTGATTTGCGCTTGCAGCGCATGCATATCCGCTTCTTTTTTTGATGATTCCTCCAGCTTTACCTGCTCCGTCAAACCTTCAATTCGCTCGCTTAGCTTATTGTAGCTTCGCACGAGCTGTCCTACCTCATCCATCGTTTCCACCGGATACGTTTGCATCGGCTCTTCCGGGTTCGAGTGCTTTAGAAACTGCGTCAGCATAATAAGCGGATTGGTCACTCGTTGAACGAAGTATAGAACGAGCACGGCCACGAGCAGCATCGAAAAAATAATGACGATCGCCATCAGCTGCAGGACGTAATTATTTTGAGCTTTGTATTCTGTGAAGGGCATGACGCCCGTCAGCCGCCAGCCTACATCAGCAACCGTGTCATAGAGTATGGTCTGTTTACTTTCACCATGGCCGTAGTTGAGCGTTCCTGCATTCCCTCTTATCGTCAAGCCTGGCAGCAGAGCTTCCATTGTCATCATTGACCTGCTTTGATCACTGCCGGACAAAATTTGTCCCTTCTCATTGGACAAAACGACATAGCCCCCCGCTGAAATGCCCGCCTGATTCATCAGCTTGGAAACAGCTTCTTCGTTAAGGCTAATGACTAACGTTCCAATTTGTTTGAAGCTGTTCAGACTGCGAATCGGCCTAACAAGTGAGATCACCTGCTTCACCCCAGCTGCTGTATCCGTCTCGTAACGGCTTGTCCACCATTTTGCACTAGATTGATAATGTTCAATATCTTCTCCAGTCAGCTCGGATAATTCCGTCTCAAAAATCGTTGTATTAGAAACGGGATGGGACTGGCTTTGCGGATAAATCGTGATGTCCGAAATATACGATTTGGAGAACACCAGATTAGATAGAAACTCAATCATTTGCGTTTGTTTAACCGCATTTTCTCCTGAACTGCTCAAATATTGCTGTACATCCTTTTGCCCAATCAAAAATAATGACATATTCTCGATATCTTGAACGATAAATTCGAGATTCGTACCCGTCTGACGCAATAGGCTCTTGCCCGATTGCTTTGCCTTCTCTTCCGTAGCTGTCGCTGCCATGTTGTAGGCAAATAAGCCCAGCGCGAGCAGCGGAATGAGAACCGATAGCAGCAGCAAAAAGGATAACTTACGCTTTAATGAGCTACTAATCCAGCGCATCTCTCATCCCCACTCTCCTTTTCTCGTATCAATAAAAAGTTTAAAAACATCCTATCACACTTTTTTTTAGGTTAACAGATTTTTTGTTTGATTTTTCGAGTAAGTCGTAGTACCATGTGGGCAATGAGGCTTTAAGAAAGTGGAGAGTGAATGCAAGTGGAATCAATATCTCAAGAATTACTATTTTTGACGGAGATGGCCAAAGGTATAACCGCGCAGTTTGGAGACAATTGCGAGGTCGTTGTGCATGACTGGTCAAAGCCCGTAGACAGCACCATTGTTGTCATCGAGAACGGCCACGTCACCGGAAGAAATGTAGGAGATCCTGGCACGAATCTTGGACTGGAAATTATGAGAGGCACCTCCGAGGGTGATAACCGCCATAATTATGTTACCCAGACGAAGGATGGACGTATTCTCCGTTCGACCTCCATGTATGTAAAAAATAACGCCGGCACCATCATTGGAGCGCTCTGCATCAACTTCGACATTACCGATCTGATGGTTGCCGAGAAAACGCTTCAATCGCTGACAGCGAGCGGACTACAGCCGGTTCGGGAATCGTTTGTCAGCAACGTGAACGACCTGCTCGATACGCTCATACAGGAAGCGCAGGTCACGATTGGCAAGCCGCCAGCTGCCATGACCAAAGAAGATAAAATTAAAATCATTCAATTGCTTGATCAAAAGGGTGCTTTTCTCATTAAAAAGTCAGGCGAGAAGGTTTGCAGCTATTTGAGCATTTCAAAATTTACGTTATACAGCTATTTGGAGGAATCCAAAGGTGTAGATAGCGATGAAGGAGCAAGCGAATGAGCGAGATATTGAACGTACGCAAAGATGAGGAAGCCTTGCTTAAGCTAGAAACACCATGCGTTGTCATCGACAGTGATGCTGTCGATAACAACATTGCTGCAATGGCAGAAGCTATCGCGAAACGCGGCGTAAAGCTTCGTCCCCATGCCAAAACACATAAGCTGCCGGAAATGGCCTCAAAGCAGCTCTCAGCTGGTGCCATCGGCATCACCGTAGCCAAAATTTCCGAAGCGGAGATCATGGCAAGCGGCGGCATTCGTGATATTTTTGTCGCTTATCCGTTAGTGGCCAAATCCAAGCTTGAGCGTGCAGCTCGGCTCAGTCTATCCGGCGTTCGTTTAATTATCGGAGTCGATAGCTTAGAGGGTGCGAAGCGCATATCTGAGACAGCCGTGCGTGAAGGCGCAGTGTTGGAAGTACGCCTGGAGCTAGAAACGGGACTTCGTCGTACAGGAGTTGCGATCGACAAAGCCGTGGAGCTTGCGAAGCAAATCAATGATCTTGTCGGCATAAAGCTTAGCGGTATTTTCACCTATCGAGGGGCTATGGTCGGCGGAGCATCGACGCTCGATTTGCAAGCAGCCGGCCATGAAGAGGGGCGCTTAATGGTTGAGGCTGCTGYAGTACTACGGAGCGCAGGCATCGCCATTGAGGATGTAAGTGTAGGCTCTTCGCCTACTGCGCTGTTCGCTGCAGAAGTTGACGGCATCACTGAAGTTCGTCCCGGGACTTACATTTATCAAGACCGAATGCAGGCAGCTTTCGGAACATGTACGCTTGAGGATTGTGCCGGCGTTGTGCTGGCTACCATTGTCAGCAGGCCCTATGAAGATTTAATCATCATTGACGGCGGCAGCAAAACATTCGCAACGGACGTACAACCGGGCAATTCACCTTTATTCCTTAAGGGCTTCGGCCATATCATCGGAGATCCTGAAGCGATTTTGGAGCGAATGAATGAGGAGCACGGCATGATTCGTGTACAGCCGGATTCCAACTATCAGGTTGGCGACTTGGTGCGTATCATCCCCAATCATATTTGCAGCACCGTTAATTTGCACAGCTTTGTCTACATCAAGGATTCCAGTGGGCAGCTTCACAAAACGACTGTAGCGGCTCGCGGAATGCTCGAATAACGAGAAGGAGGAGGCTTATAACATGCTCGATCTTATTTTGAAAAACGGCAAAATCGTCGATGGCAGCGGCAATCCTTGGTACGGCGGCGATGTTGGAGTCAAAGATGGCATCATTGTTTCTATCGGCCAAATTGATCAAGAGGCTAGCCAAATTATTGATGTGGGACGCAAAGTGATTTCTCCTGGCTTCATCGATGGGCATTGCCACTCGGATCTGATGATTATTGATCATCCTTACAGTGAAATTAAGCTGCAGCAAGGGGTAACAACTGAGGTTGTCGGCAACTGCGGCCTCGCCCCTGCTCCATTTATTCGGAGTAAAGGCGCACTGCTGCAGTCGTATGTGCAGCCCGTACTTGGGAGTACAAGCTGGGAGTGGCCCTGGGAAACGGTTGGTCAATATATGGATTTTGTCAGCAAATCCAATCCTTCGGAGCACATCGCCACCTATGTAGCACACGGTGCACTGCGTATCGCAGTCATGGGATTCGAGAACCGTCCTGCGACGAAAGACGAAATCGAGCGGATGAAGACATTGCTTGAAGAAGGGCTGCGAGCAGGCGCAATCGGATTATCAATTGGCCTATTGTATGCACCTGGCAGCTATACTT
>NZ_JBFTSN010000234.1:0-10151 GCF_056400045.1 Paenibacillus sp. 01L418 | reverse complement strand
TTTGTCCACCGGTGAATTTAACTAATGGAACTTCAAACTTCTCAGCGACCTCGGCAATTTTCTTAAGGTCAGCTGGTGATGTTACACCGCCGTAAATACGCGGTACGACCGAATATGTGCCATCCTTCTGAATGTTCGCATGGTAGCGTTCATTTGTGAATCGTGATTCCTTCTCATCAACATATTCTTCGGGATATAACATGCCTAGGTAATAGTTTAGTGCTGGACGGCACTTCGTGCAGCCTTCCGGATTATGCCATTCAAGCACATTCATAACTTCCTTGGTACTCATCAGACGCATCCGAGTTATTTCTGAAACAATTTCGTCACGGCTCAGCGTTGTACAGCCACATATACCCTCTTTTACCGGTTCGCCAATTGCATCGCCACCGTATAGGCTAAGGAGTCCTTCAACTAAAGGCTTACAACCGCCGCAAGAAGCGGAAGCTTTCGTACAGGCTTTAATGGCGCCTATGGTATTGCAGCCTTTTGTTGTAATTGCTTCGGCTATCGTCCCTTTTGCAACACCGTTACAGCCACAGATGATTTCATCATCTGCCATGGCTTCAAGCCTGTTATTACCCGAGGACTGACCTAGCAGGTCAGACGATATACCGAGCAACAGCTCCTTCTCGCGTCCTGCGACAGATTCTCTCTTCTTAATAGAAGCAAACAATTCCGCGCCATCCGATATGTCACCGAAGAGTACTGTTCCGATCAGCATTCCGTCTTGAATGATAATTTTCTTATACGTACCTGCCAAATCGTCTTGAATTTTTAGCGCGCGTGTACCAGGAGCATCACTGAAACGTCCTGCTGAGAACACATCAACGCCTGATACCTTGAGCTTGGTGGATGTGACTGATCCCGAATAGCCTGTCGTTTCGATGTTTGCCAAATGCTTGGCTATTACAGCCCCTTGCTCGTAAAGCGGAGCTACCAAGCCATAGGTAATGCCGCGATGCTCTGCGCATTCCCCAACAGCGTAAATACCAGGAATATTGGTTTGCATAAAATCATTGACTATGATGCCGCGATTAACATCAATCCCGCTGGCTCTAGCCAGCTCGATGTTTGGCCTGATGCCTACTGCCATAACCACCAAATCTCCATCAACCTCTGTGCCATCGGTAAAGGTTAGCCCGGAAGCACGTCGTTTACCCTTAATTGAAGCAGTATTTTTCTGCAAAAGAAACTTCATGCCTTGTGCTTCTAGCTCACGTTGCAGCATTTTAGATGCTGCTTCATCCAATTGTCGTTCCATTAAGTAGGGATGAATATGAACGACGTTTACTTCCATTCCTAAATGAAGAAGTCCTCGAGCGGCTTCAAGCCCAAGCAATCCGCCGCCGATCACGACTGCTTTCCTATAATTTTTGGATGCATCGATCATCATTTCACAATCATTAATGTCGCGGAATGCGATAACACCTTCCTTGTCAGCACCAGGTAGCGGTAGCATAAACGGATTGGAGCCAGTTGCGATAATGAGCTCATCGTAATCCACTTCTATGCCTAAATGAGAGGTAATCTTTTTGCGCTCTGAATCAATGTTTGTAACCTTGTGCCCCGTATGCAGCGTAATGTTATTTTCTTTGTACCATTCCCAGCCATTAATAATGATTTCCTTCATATCTGCTCCTCCTGCTAGGACCGAGGATAACATGATGCGGTTGTAGTTGGGATGAGGCTCGGAACCGAAAATCGTAATGTCGTAATTCTCTGGGGAAAGCTTGAGAAGATGCTCAATTGTTCTAACCCCCGCCATGCCGTTGCCGATAAGTACTAATTTTTTTTTGGAAGAAACCATAGTCTTCCTCTCCTCTCAGTCGCTGTATGAGTGAAAATAACAAAAGCCTGCCTCACATTCATGGAAGAACATGCGTCTCCCTAGAATACGAAAGCAGGCTTCTTTGCCGCTTCAGACGAATACACCATTGTATTCGAGAATGTTTGGTTACTGATAGCGTAAATATACAATGACACAGCATTATATGTCAATATATATAACATACACTTCTTAAATTTCTGGTTATCGACAAAAAAGAGGTTTTCGTGTTATATATAGTAACAATGATATTGATTTGTGTTGATACCTTTAAGTCGAATAGGAGGGAGCGCTTCTATATGCGTTCTTTGTTAGTAGTAGAACGTCCACTAGCAGCGGGAGTAGAAGCAGTTTCTCGAAAGGAACAAATTCCCAAAGATCAGACGCCGAAATATAGGCTTACAGACTACGGTTACCATGTCATAAGCACAAATGACGCAAAAAAGGCAATTCAACAATTAAGCAGCGCAGAAGCAATTATTTTGCACTTGCCATTAAATGAGACCAAAGCTTGGAGTGAGGTTCTTCTAAAGCAGAGGGCATTACCCTTACTCTGGTGGTGCAGCACCCCAATAGCTTCTTTATCTACAGCCTTCTGCGAAGATGATGTATCGATTGATGGTCTCCTGACAGCTACGATGAGCGAGCAAGAGCTGCACTGGGCGCTTCATTTCGCTTCTAAACAATGCTTCGAGAGACAGCAATGGCAGAACGAACGTAAACAGCTGGAGAGTAGGCTCGAAGAACGTAAATGGATTGATATGGCAAAGGGGATTTTATGCAAAATCAAAAACATTTCCGAGGCGGAAGCGTACGACGTACTGCGCAAGCAAGCGATGAATGAACGGAAGCGAATGGTCGATGTGGCAACGTCTATTGTTAAGGTTTATCAAATACTACAGGATTCAAAATAAGGGGGGCATGCGATGATTGCAAATCTATTAAAGGAAGTTGCCAGAGGAAAACGGGGTGCCAGAGATCTCAATTATGAGGAAGCGCTCGAAGCCGCAAATTCCATTTTGGAGTTGAAAGCAACCCCGGCGCAAATCGGAGCCTTTTTTATAGCTGAACGAATGAAGATGGAAAGCGTCGAGGAGCTAGAGGCATTCGTGACAGTCTGTCGCAAGCATGCATACCGAAGCCCATTACAACAAGGACTAGATTGTGCAGGGCCTTATGACGGGCGGAAGAAATCGTTCTTTACTACGTTTGCAACAGCATTTCTGCTTGCGGCGGCTGGGCTTCCAGTCACTCTACATGGAACAGCGCCGTTACCTCCGAAATGGGGGATTACGCTGCATGAAATAATCCTTGAATTAGGGATAAATACAGAGTGTATTCCACGTGAGCAGATTTTAAAAGCAGCAAAGGATACGGGTGTTCTTTATGTACCTGCTGAGCAATGGTGCCCACCACTAAAGCAATTGCGTTCGATTCGATTAGAGCTTGGCATGCGAACTGTGCTCAATACTGCTGAGAAGCTAATCGATTATACCCATTCGCCTTATTTGGTATTCGGCGTTTATCATAATACAGTGTTAGCAAGAATGACCCAATTGGCCACGAATTTACGATATAGAAAAGCACTCATCGTTCAAGGAGTGGAAGGATCTGAAGATCTGTTCATCGAACGTCCGACTCGTACATTTACCGTAGAAGATGGTGAATCTCGGCTTCAAATTATCGATCCCGGCACGTATGGCTTAGAGACTCCTATCCCTGATACAGATTGGACTCCAGCCGAGCAAATTCATATGACGGAAGCCGTCCTGCAAGGGGAAGGACATATTGCCTTCGTCAATCAGGTGCTTTTAAATGGAGCGGTACGACTGCAGTTCGTAGGCAAGGTAGACTCTATTGAGGAAGGTATTTATACATGTCAACATTTGCTTGACTCATGCGCTCCATGGGAGCTTTATCGCAAATGGCAAGGCGCGATGCTCGGTGGCGCTATTAACATTTTATGAGGATCAGGCAGATTTAGAGAACGCGCCGAGTGCGTAACGATCACCGGATTAAGGCGATGGCGAAGCTGCTTCAAACCCCGATACGGCTGCACATAAAAAGCTCTAGAACGACAAAAAAATACCCTTGGATTAAGCAAACAGCTTAGTTTAAGGGTATTTGGTTTATTTAATTGATTAATTGTATATTAAACGTTAACTTGAGAAGCATCAACGTCTAGACGGGCTTTGCCGCCTTTAGCCATCCATTTATGTTTCCATTTCATTTGCATGACCGTTAACAAAATAAGGGATGCCAGCGTCACAGAGCTGAGGATCAAGAAGCCGGAAGTGTATGAGCCGGTAGATTGATAAAGCTTTCCGAGAATTAGAGGGAGCGCATACCCGCCTAATCCGCCAGCAGCCCCAATAATGCCTGTCATGAGGCCTAGTTCACTGCCGAAGCGCCGCGGTACAAGCTGGAATACAGAGCCATTTCCTGCACCGAGACACATCATTCCGATGAAAAGCAAGGTAATGACGACAGGCAGTGGGGGCATGGCTGCTACTGCTGCAAGCATTAAGCCTGCGCCGCTGTAAAGAATCGTCAACATGCGCGCTCCTCCGATCCGGTCTGAAAGATATCCGCCAACAGGTCTAAAGAAGCTTCCTGCAATGACACAAAAGGTTGTGAAGTCAGCGGCTCTGACTGGGGATAACCCATATTGTGTATTGAAGAAGATGGTCAAATAGTTGGAGAGTCCGACGAATCCGCCAAAGGTTACGCAATAGAAAGCGCAGAACACCCATGCATCGCCTTGTTTTAAAACCTGCGCATATTGTGAAAGCTTTTTAGGCGCAGGACGGTTCGGACTATTTTTGGCAAAGATCGTGAAGATAATAAAGACGATAATGATCGGGATGATAGCAAGTCCAAAAACCATTTCCCAGCTGCCGTAATGTTGCGCCAAGCGGTTAGCAAACAAAGTAGAAATTACAGTACCGCTATTTCCTGCCCCGGCGATACCCATTGCAAGTCCTTGATGCTCCTTGGAGTACCACTGGCTGGCAAGCGGTAAGGCTGCAGCAAATGAGGCGCCAGCAACACCGAGCAGTAGAGCTACGATATAGAGCTGATCCAAGGAATGTACGAATTGCCAGCCCATTATTAATGGAATAAGAGTAAAGAGCATTCCRAACTGAGCCGTTCGTTTGGGCCCGATATAATCGGTCATGAAACCTAACACTAATCTTAAAATTGAACCTCCTAATATAGGAAGAGCTACGAGGTTTGCTTTTTGAACAGGATCCATCGGATAATCGGCCGCAATAATAACGCTGAGAGGACCAATAAGCACCCAAATCATAAAACTCATGTCAAAATACAAAAAAGCACTGAATAAGGTAGGTTTGTGCCCGCTATGCCAAAATCCTTTTCTCTCCATTCCAATCTCTCCCTTTTCTATTGTAATCAACTAAAAAAGCCGCAATCCGTCCTTATTAAGGAACGGATTGCGGCTTCATTGCCATAGGGGGCACGTCATTGTGCGACCACTTTTATGCATTGGATCACAAACTTTGTAACCCCAACTCGAATTATAGGGCGGTGTAATATTTATGTCAATATATATTACATAAAATATTTTTCGGAAAAATTGATTAAGATTGTGTTATATATATTGACATGTAAATTAACATGAACTAATCTATACATTATAGAACGAGTACAGCACAATGGCGTGCTAACTCTTGCGGCAATGATGCCTTTTCCCAGATGCGGGAAAGGGCTTTTTCTGATCATTTTTGTACCAATCATTCGCTGGAGGGATAACATGTCGGTCCTAAATCCAATTCAACCGCTTACGGCATCCGTATCAAACGCTTTAATGAAATTGACAAGGGAAATGAAGGAGCCGATTTGTGAGACGGTATCGTTAGATGATTGTCTATCCAGAGTACTTGCTCATGATTTTGAAAGCCCATTCTCCTTGCCACCTTTTCGCCGAGCCGCAATGGATGGATACGCCATTTACGCCGCATCATCGGGAGGTGCAAGCAAGGAAATGCCTGTGTTATTACAGGTTAAAGGAGAAATTCGGTCAGGCCAATCAGAGCGTATGTACGATATGGAGCCAAAAATGATGACTGCGGTTCGTATTTTCACTGGTGCTCCCGTGCCTGCTGGCTATGATACGATTGTAGTGCAGGAAGCAGCACGCGAACGTATGGACCTACGGGGATTATCCATTCAAATTGATCGTGCTTACGTAAAAGGACAACACATTGCCGAAAAGGGCGAGGATATCCGAAATGGTATGAAGGTGCTATACCGCGGAACGGCTATCAAATCGAAAGAAATCGCCATTTTAGCTTCTTTTGGGCAAACGGAAGTACAGGTATATAAAAAACCTCTCGTCACAATTATTCCGGTTGGCGATGAATTGCTCATGCCAGGCGAGAGCTTGCAATCCGGCAAAATTTTTGACGCGAACAGCTTCATGGTAAGCGCTCGGCTTAGGGATCTTGGAGCCTCAGTCATTCGTCATAGGTCCGTACCCGATTGCCTGAAAACGATTGAAAACGCGCTTAAGGCGGCGCTAGAGCAATCAGAATTGATCGTAACCACAGGAGGTGTATCGGTTGGTGATTACGACTTCGTAAAGCTGGCGGCGGAAAGCATCGGCGGCGTACCTTTGTTTACTAAAGTTGTCATGCGACCGGGAACGCCTACCTCTGCCTATCATTTTGGATCTAAGCTTCTCATTTGCTTATCCGRGAATCCATCTGCTTGCTTTGCAGGTGTCGAGCTGCTGCTTCGTCCTGCGATATTGAAGGCTATCGGAAGAAATGATTTTCGGACCGAGTGGATGGAAGGGCGTTTAATCGATTCCATAGCTAAACCGTCCCCTTATCCAAGATACGCGAGAGCATTTGTCTATCGCTCGGAGAAGGAATGGATGGTAGAGCCGCTGCGTCATGATAAGTCCGGTAATGTTGCTGCCTTCGCTAGAGCCAATGCTATCGTACAAATACCAGCCGGGGGGGCTGGCGCGTCAGCTGGGCAAGAGGTTCGTTTTGTTTCTTTAACAATCTAGGAAATTGCACGAGTGGATGTGAGCATAGGTGAGTAGAGAGAAACTAGTCGTTATAGGAAATGGAATGGCAGGTATTAAATGTGTGGATGAAATCATCAAGCTTGCGCCAGATAAATTCCAAATTACGGTATTTGGCAATGAGCATCATCCGAACTATAACCGTATTTTATTATCAAAGGTGCTTCAAGGAGACTCTTCCATTGAAAGCATAGTAATTAATGATTGGTCTTGGTATGTGGAACGGGAAATAAGTCTTTTTAAAGGCGAGACTGTCGCTCATATTCATTCAGATTCACAATATGTAACGACCATATCCGGCATTCGTGCCGATTATGATCATCTCATTATAGCAACCGGCTCTTCTGCCTTTATTCCGCCCATTGCAGGAGTTCATAAATCTGGCGTCATCTCGTTCCGTAACATTGACGATTGCAAGATGATGATCGAATACTCAAAAAAATATAAGAAAGCCGCAGTGATCGGCGGCGGCTTGCTAGGGCTTGAAGCTGCACGAGGCTTGTTAAATCTCGGCATGGAAACAGATGTCATTCACAATGCGCCTTATTTAATGAATCGTCAGCTCGATCGTATGTCATCCGACATGCTTCGCAAAGAATTGGAAGAGCAAGGGATGCGATTCTGGCTCAGCAAGGAAACGGAAAGCATTACCGGATTAAATCGCGCTAAAGGAATACGCTTCACGAACGGCGATTCATTAGAAGCAGATTTAATCGTCATTTCCGTAGGAATCCGTCCAAACGTCGAGCTGGCCAAAAAGAGCGGTATCGATACTAAAAGAGCAATCATCGTGGACGATTACATGCGAACGAGCAAACCCAATATATATGCCGTTGGTGAATGCGCGGAGCATCGTGGCGTCGCTTATGGTTTAGTTGCACCGCTTTATGAGCAAGGGAAGGTGCTGGCCAAAAGTATTTGCGGACATAGTTCAGAGCCCTACTTAGGTTCCGTTCCATACGCACAGCTCAAGGTTTCAGGGGTCGAGGTTTTTTCAGTCGGCGAAATTCGTCCGGAAGAAGCAGAGACCGCTATCCAGCAGTTTGATGGTATTCACGGAACTTACAAAAAAGTGACGATGAAGGAAGGTACGGTGCGCGGAGCTATATTGTATGGCGATACAGCGGAAGGAACCGCCTTGCTTGGCTTAGTGAATAGAAGAGCAGCTGTTGTGGAGCTTATTGCTCCTCCGAGCGCCGGAGGCGGCAGTGCAAAAGATGAACTAGCTGCTCAAATGCAAGAGCGTGAGATGGTATGTGCCTGTAATGCAGTAGACAAATCCGCTATCATGTGCGCCGTAATTGAAGACGGTCTACTAACGCTGGAGCAGGTTCGTGATCATACGAAAGCCTCAAGCTCCTGCGGAGGCTGCCGTCCCATCGTCGCAGCGATCGTCCAATATGCGCTTCAACATGGCAAAGATGCTTTGAAAGCATCGGCTCCGCCAATTTGCAGATGCACCGATGCCAGTCACGAGACGCTGAAACATCATATTGCTGCCAATCCGATGTCTTCTGTTCATGAAATGAAAACATCATTAGGCTGGAAGATCTTATCCGGCTGCACCGTTTGCTCTTCTGCCCTGCACTATTATTTAGTTATTTATCATCCACAGGCTGCTAATCTAGATAGAAATATCGCA
Source organism: Paenibacillus sp. 01L418 (assembly GCF_056400045.1). NCBI lineage: Bacteria > Bacillati > Bacillota > Bacilli > Caryophanales > Paenibacillaceae > Paenibacillus > Paenibacillus sp. 01L418. The sequence continues at coordinate 1,625 of NZ_JBFTSN010000234.1, read as the reverse complement.
GCTGAATACAGTTTTAGCATAAACTCTGCCCCTGCAAATCTAGATTTAATACGCGGTATCCATGCTGAGTTTGATTTGGTTTCCCTTGGGAGCGAGCTAGAAAGCTGCTGCGCAAGCTTGCCTTTCCCGGCACCAGTGAAAGCGGCTATTTCACCCAGCATTCAAAATCCGGCCGGAGTACTTGTTCATGATATTGGAATCACCGGAGCGCCTTCGGGGTGGGAAATCTATGTTGGCGGGCATTCAGAACACCCCGTTAAGCAAGGGCAGCTTATCGCAGTAGCAGAGACAAACTCACTCGCATTAGCGCTGTCTTTAGCTTGCCTCCAGCTATACAGGGAATATGCCGAATTTGGCGAGCCGGTTTGGAAATGGCTGGAAAGAGCAGGAATCATAGAGATTAGAGAAAGGCTGCTCGATAGCAGCTGCCGAATGGAGCTTGCTGGTAGAGCAAAGACTGCTGCCGCAGTGCAACAAAGGATGAAAGGACTTGGTGAGGGTATATGCAGCAATCGTTAATTCATAAGAGCAAGGATTCAGGCTTCGTCATGGATACGCAATGTCCGTTTTGCAGCGTGCAATGCAAGATGCGCATAACGAAAGAACCGACTGTCCTAGAATCAAGCAGGCCTTCCTATGTGATTGAAGGAATTGCTAACGCTGCTTCGGAAGGACGACTATGCGTGAAAGGCATGAATGCACATCAGCATGCAATTAGTCCAGAGCGTCTGCTTCAGCCATTAGTAAGGAAAGATGGCCAATTTGTCGCTTCGTCATGGGAGGAAGCAATAAACGCAATTTGCAGTAAATTCCAAATCAGCAGCAAGGATCATGGCCCTGATTCACTTGGTGTATACGGAGGTGGATCTCTGACTAACGAGAGCGCCTACTTGCTCGGGAAGTTCGCCAGAATTGCGCTGGGAACAAAGTATATCGATTATAACGGTAGGTTTTGCATGTCAGCTGCAGCGTCTGCTGGCAACAAAACCTTCGGCATCGATCGAGGGCTGACCTGCCGATTATCCGATATTCCGCTTGCTCGGTGCATTATTTTGGCAGGAACGAATATAGCTGAATGTCAGCCCACGTTGATGCCTTATTTCATAAAAGCAAAAGAAAACGGAGCCATCATCATCGTCATTGATCCGAGAGTTACGGCAACGGCTGCGATTGCCGACATCCATTTGCAGCTTAAGCCCGGTACGGACGCTACACTTGCTAATGGACTGCTGAAAGTGTTGCTTGATGAGAAGCTGATGGATGAAAAATTTATTACTAAAAGAACCAATGGATTTGCAGAATTAAAGGATCATCTCTCCAGCATTCAGCTGGATGAGGTGGCAAATATAACGGGCTTAAAAGAAACTGCCATCCAAAAAGCGGCTATTGCGTATGGACGCGCGGAATCCGGTATTATTTTCACTGCGAGAGGCGTAGAGCAGCAGACTGATGGCCATATGGCGGTACGAAACTTCTTGAACCTCGTAATCGCAACGGGAAAAGTMGGCAAACCCGGCTGCGGCTACGGCGCCGTGACCGGACAAGGCAACGGGCAGGGGGGAAGAGAGCATGGTCAAAAAAGCGATCACTTGCCAGTGTATAGGAATATAGAGGATGAACAGGAC
>NZ_JBFTSN010000233.1:0-10161 GCF_056400045.1 Paenibacillus sp. 01L418 | reverse complement strand
CCTTAACGGTGTCGGATAACGGTCGCGGAATTGAAGATTTGGAGCTTGCTCGTCAACCGCTTTATACGTCGAAGCCTGAGCTTGAGCGCTCTGGAATGGGCTTCACGATTATGGAAAACTTTATGGATCGTTTTGAGGTTTCAAGTCAGGTAGACGGCGGCACACGCGTAGCAATGCTTAAACGAATTGAATCGAAAAAAGCGCTCTACAATTAGCGTATAGGGGTTGAACCTCATGGATGTCAATCTAAAGCAGACGGCCCAGCCATACTTGGATGACGCGGAAGTGAAGCGGCTTATTGCGTTAAGTCAGTCCGGCGATACGCTTGCAAGGGATACACTCGTACAGTGTAATATTCGGCTAGTTTGGTCAGTCGTGCAGCGGTTCATCAATCGTGGTTATGAGCCCGATGATTTGTTCCAAATCGGCTGCATAGGATTGCTTAAATCAGTAGACAAATTTGATTTGTCTTATGATGTTAAGTTTTCAACTTATGCAGTTCCCATGATCATTGGGGAAATTCAGCGATTTTTACGCGATGATGGTACGTTGAAAGTTAGCAGATCCCTTAAGGAAACCGYCAATAAGGTGCGCAAAATGAAGGATGAGCTTTCCAAAACGTTAGGTCGATTGCCCACCATTAGCGAGGTTGCGGAGCGGCTGGGCATTACCCCAGAGGATGTTGTATTCGCTCAAGAAGCGAATAAGCCGCCAACTTCGATACACGAAACTGTGTTTGAAAATGACGGGGACCCTATCACTCTGATGGATCAAATAGCCGATGAATCTCAGGATCGGTGGTTTGACAAGCTTGCGCTTGTGGAAGCCATCGAAGGTCTAAGCGAGCGTGAACGATTGATTGTATATTTGCGGTATTACCGTGACAAAACGCAATCCGAAGTAGCGAGCAGGCTTGGTATATCACAGGTACAGGTATCACGGCTTGAGAAAAAAATATTGCAGTCCATCCGAGACCAAATCGCCCTTTAAGGCGGTTTGGTTTTTTTCTATTTTTTACCTCAATTTGCATGAGTATCCGAATCGTCCTTATATCATACTAAAAGGGAAACATACACCAACGTATCAGCAGAAGGGAAGTTGACAAATGGCAAAACCAAACCATTCGGTCCTCTATCTGCGTCTGAAAAAACGGATATACATGAAACCGAATCAACGCGTTTCCTTAGGCCAAGCAGCGAGACTGCTCGCAAAGGATGACTTGCTTGAGAACCGCTTGAAGGGGCTTGTTCTTTACGAGCACAAGAAGGCGGATGGCAATCGCGTCGTTATAGACTTGCTTCAAATCGTCAAAGCGATAAGAGAGCTTGAGCCGGGTTTAACTGTAGAAGCCTATGGTGACCCTCAAGTGCTCGTTATGGTGGCGGAGAAGCCAGTAAAACCGCGTATTGCAGTGCTTATTTTTTCGTGGCTGCTGCTGTTCTTTGGAGCGGGCCTTGCGATTATGAACTTTCATACGGATGTCAGTATGAAGGAGGTTCATATCCGAATTGTCGAACTGATAACGGGGAAGCGCACGGAGCATCCGCTATGGTTTCAAATCCCTTATTCTCTGGGCATCGGACTTGGGATGGTATTGTTTTTCAACCATTTATTCCGTAAACGATTCAATGAGGAGCCTAACCCGCTTGAGGTTGAGCTCTATATGTATCAAGAAAATGTAAATGCCTATGTCATCGCCGACGAAATGCGTAAAAAATCGGATTACGATCAAACGCAGGGGGACAAGCATGATTAGTGCTGCTGCTAATATTTTTATTGCTCTGCTAGGCTTGGCAGGGGGTCTTGCTGTAGGCAGTGGGTTGGTAGCATTGCTAATTGTCCTTGATCTCATTCCGCGGCTCGCTCAAGTTGCTAATGCTTACCGGATGTCAGTGTGGTTTGAGACCGCCGTCATATCCGGTTCGCTGTACTGGACCTTTGCTGATTTTATGAGCTGGAAGCTTTCGCTGCCTTCGGGTCTATTTTTAAGTGCTACAGGACTGATTGATGGCATGTTTGTGGGGATGCTCGCAGCAGCCTTGACTGAGGTAATGAATGTGCTCCCGATTTTGGCCAAAAGAATGAATTTATCTGCTTATATGGTCAGTCTCGTCATGGCAATGGTTCTAGGCAAAACGTTGGGCTCATTATTCGATTGGTTAGTATTTCAATGGTGATACAGTAAGGATGGGGTGAGCTAACATGAATGACAATGAAAATTTTCATGACAACGATAATGAACAAAATGGAAGACCTCCGTTTCTAGAAGTCAATGAGGATCAACAGAAAGAGGAATCGGGAGTTGCTCGAAACAAAACATCATTCGGTAGTGGAAATAAAAAAAACAATGTCAGCACAGCTGTTTCCAATAAGAACGGTAATAAGGACATAACTCCGATTCCGAGCGATTTGGATGAAGTTCTGATGAGATTGGAAAATGAGATCGGTTATAAAGTAAGCTTCGACGTTGTTGTGAGAGAGATGACGTTTGGCGAGAAGCGCACAGCAATGTTGTCGTTGAACGGTTTGGTTAAGGATACGCTGCTGTCAGATGTGCTCAAGCGATTAACGTATCTCCAACCCGAGGATTTATCTGCGGATGCCTTTCATTCTTTCCTTGATTTATATGTTCCTGCGGCGCAGGTCATAAAGGAAGACGATTGGAATAACATGCTGACGTGCGTGTTATCCGGTGTAACCGCATTGTTTATTGATGGTGAATCCAGTGTTCTCATGATTGATGCGAAGGCTTTCCCCGCAAGAGGACCAGAGGAGCCTTCGCTTGAGAAAGTTGTACGCGGCAGCAGAGATGGCTTCGTAGAAACGTTGATGGTCAACATTTCACTTGTTCGCAGGCGGTTGCGTGATCCCCAGCTGCGCTATGAAATTGTGCGGGTGGGCGATCGGACACAAACGGATGTTTGTATTGCTTATATCGACGATATTGTGGACAAGGAGCTGCTTAAGTCCGTCAAAGACAAAATCGCTATGGTGAAAATAGACGGGCTGCCGCTTGCGGACAAGCAACTGGAGGAGTCTACTGTAAAAAGGGGCTGGAATCCCTTCCCGCTTGTTCGATATTCAGAAAGACCCGATACGGTAGCTGCACATCTGCTAGAGGGTTCAGTTGCAGTATTCGTTGATACTTCGCCAAGTGTAATGACGCTGCCGACTACATATACCGATCTAATGCAGCATGCAGAGGAGAATCGACAAACACCATTTATTGGCACCTATCTGCGCTGGGTGAGATTTATAGGTATTTTGGCATCGTTGTTCATGCTGCCGTTATGGCTGCTGTTCGTCATGCATCCGGAAATGAAGCCTGTTGCTCTTGAGTTTATTGGTCCGAGTAAGACCGGCAAACTGCCATTAGTCGTACAATTTCTGTTAGCTGAGATAGGCGTGGATTTGCTGCGTATGGCTTCTGTTCATACGCCTACATCTCTCGCAACGGCTATGTCGTTAGTTGCTGCGATTCTCATTGGTGATATTGCCGTTAAGACCGGCGTCTTTGTAAATGAAGTTATTTTGTATATGGCGATTTCAGCGATTGGGATGTTCGCAACACCAAGTTATGAGCTTGGACTTGCGAATCGAATCGTAAGGCTCGTGTTAATCATATCGGTGGCCGCCTTCAGTGTGCCGGGTTTCGTCATTGCGACGACGGCAATTTTGTTGATGCTGATCAAAGAGCGCTCATTCAACCGTCCGTATATGTGGCCGATTATACCGTTTGATATGCACGCCCTTTGGAGCATTATCATTCGTCAGCCAGTCCTGTACAACCGGCAGCGCCCAAATATTTTGCGGCCTCAGCAGAGCGATAAGATGCCAAATACAGAGTAGATTCATAAAATGCAAATGAAATGTGGATTTATCCATTTCGTAGTCCGGGTAGATTGCGTTATACTAAACCTATTAATGCAAATTCTATCCGTTCTATCTGCATGCAGATAGAAGAAAGCTGAGGGGAAATTATGTACCTGCATGGAACTAGTAATATTAACGAAAAAGGACATTTGGAAATTGGCGGCTGTGATGTAGCTGATTTGGCTGCACAGTTTGGTACGCCACTATATATTGTGGATGAGGCTCTTGTTCGTAAGCGCGCAAGCGAGTATGTAGAAGCCTTCAAAGCATCAGGTCTTAGATTTCAAGTCGCATATGCAAGCAAAGCGTTTAGTGTAATGGCAATGTGTGCGATTGCTGAGCAAGAAGGGCTGTCGCTGGATGTTGTATCCGACGGTGAGCTTTACACAGCAATGCAAGCAGGCTTCCCTGCTGAACGTATCCATTTCCACGGCAACAACAAAACGCCTGAGGAAATCAACATGGCACTTGATGCTGGGATCGGCTGCTTTGTCGTTGACAATTTCATGGAGCTTGAGCTTCTGAATGCTCTTGCTGGCGATAAAGGCAAGAAAGTAAACATTCTACTTCGTATCACGCCTGGCGTTGAAGCACATACTCATGACTATATTTCTACTGGGCAAACGGATTCGAAATTTGGTTTCGACCTTGGCAATGGCGCGGCGAAACAAGCGATTCAAGAAGCGATTGCTTTGCCTAACCTGATTGTTTTGGGCGTTCATTCCCATATTGGATCACAAATTTTCGAAGTTGAAGGCTTCCGTATGGCTGTGGACAAGGTTGCTGATTTCGCGGTTGAGATTCGTAATGAGCTTAACCTAACGTTTAAAGTTATCAATCTTGGCGGCGGCTTTGGTATTCGTTATGTTGATGGCGACACACCATTGCCAATCAGCGAATATGTTGCGGCAATTACTGGCGCTATCATTTCGAAGTTTACAGATGCAGAGTTCCCATTGCYTGAGATTTGGGTAGAGCCAGGCCGCAGTATGGTTGGCGATGCAGGAACAACTTTGTATACAGTAGGTACAAGCAAAAATATCCCCGGTGTACGTAAATACATTGCTGTAGACGGTGGTATGACGGACAACCCTCGCCCAGCGCTTTACCAATCCAAATATGAGGCAGTACTCGCTAATCGTGCGAATGAAGCTGCTGAAGAAACGGTTTCCATCGCGGGCAAATGCTGCGAGAGTGGCGACATGCTCATTTGGGATTTGGAATTGCCTAAAGCAAAAAATGGCGATTTACTTGCTGTTTTCTGTACGGGTGCTTATAATTATGCAATGGCGAGCAACTATAACCGCATTCGTCGTCCGGCTGTCGTTTTCGTTAAAGATGGTCAGGCAGACCTTGCTGTTAAGCGTGAATCGCTTGAAAATATCGTTTGCAATGACGTCATTCCGGCAAGACTTCAAAAATCATCGCTTGCGAAATAAGAGCGAAATTGGTAACGTAGTCTTATTCGGATAAAAGAAAGGTAGATGCAGCAATGGCTAAACAAGCAAAAATCACACTAGCAAACGGCGGAGAGGTTCTTATCGATCTATTCGATCAAGACGCGCCGAACACAGTAGCAAACTTTGAAAAGCTTGCTAACGAAGGTTTTTACAACGGTCTTACTTTCCACCGTGTTATCCCTGGTTTCGTTGCTCAAGGCGGATGTCCAAACGGAACAGGTACAGGCGGTCCTGGATACCAAATCGATTGTGAAATCAACCCTAATAAGCATGAGCGCGGTTCTCTAGCAATGGCGCATGCTGGTCGCAATACAGGCGGCAGCCAATTCTATATCGGTTATGCACCACAACCGCATTTGGATGGCGGACATACTGTTTTTGGCAAGGTTTCAAAAGGTATGGAGTTTGTTGATGCTTTCAAAGGCGGAGACAAAATGGAAAAGGTTGAAGTCGAATCGATTTAATGTTAAGATACTAACTATAATATTGTAAGTGCAGCAATCCTTCGGGGTAGGTGAAATTCCTAACCGGCGGTGATCGGGAAGGCACAGAATATCGGATAACCGAATTTCTGTGCCTCTCGTCAGTCCGTGACCCGGTTTAAACGGCATTTTATCCAAGATTATTTGGATAGAATACGATTAAAACGGTGGACCTGGTGAAACTCCGGGACCGACAGTACAGTCTGGATGGGAGAAGGGGATGCTTCGACAGCTACAATTTACTGCTTATTTGTATGTGTTTTATTTCACATACATATTAGGTTAGTTTATTTAGTGTACTTTACAAACCGATTTCGCAATTTTGCGACGTAAGATAGCGACGGCTCTCAAAGCCGACAACATCGATCGGTTTTGTCGTAGTTCTCGTTTTATCTTTCATCACCCCTGTCGGATCGTATGCCGATGGGGGTGTTTTTTGTTTATGGACATTTTAAATGATGAATATTATATGGGATTAGCGTTAGATATGGCTGCAAAAGCTTCGGGTCAAACCGGCATTAATCCTGTTGTCGGCTGCGTCGTCGTAAAGGATGGTGCCATTGTCGGCATTGGCACGCATCTAAAGCGAGGAACTGGTCATGCTGAAGTGCATGCGCTTCAGATGGCGGGAGATGCGGCTGAAGGAGCAACCGTTTATGTAACATTAGAGCCATGCAGCCATTTTGGAAAGACACCTCCATGCTGTGAACGTATCATTGATGCGAAAGCTGCAAGGGTTGTAGTCGCAAGCGGCGATCCTAATCCAGCAGTGTCAGGCCGAGGCATTGCAAGGCTTCGTGAAGAAGGGATCGACGTTACGGTTGGCGTTTTCGAGCAAAGATCGCAGCAAATGAATGAAAAATTTAATAAGTACATTACGACCCGCCTCCCATTCGTTACTTTAAAAACTGCGAGTACGCTTGATGGCAAAATTGCTTCTCATTCAGGTGATAGCCGATGGGTGACTGGTGCAGTTGCTCGCGAGCAGGTTCATACGCTGCGTCATCAGCATGAAGCCATTATGGTTGGCATAGGAACAGTACTTGCGGACGATCCACTGCTCAATACGAGAGCATCTGTCCCTGCAATTGATCCGATACGGATTATCGTGGATTCAGCACTAAGGCTGCCGCTTAATGCCAGAGTTGTAACGGATCGCTCAATTAGAACGATTGTTTTAACTTCCAGCCAAGCTAGCTTGGACAATCGCCAAGCGCTTGAAGCAGCAGGGATTGAGGTCATCATTTGCGGTACGGGAGCAAAAGTAGATCTCAGTGAAGGGATGAAGAAGCTGGGGGAGCTTGAAATCGGCTCAATCTTGCTTGAAGGCGGAGGTCAATTAAATGGTGCAATGTTAGAGGCAGGTCTTATTGATAAAATCATGCTGTATTACGCGACCAAGATTATCGGCGGCTTGGATGCACCAGGTACATTTACTTTCGCTGGATTCGAAAAAATGGCCGATGCGATTTCCCTAGATCGAGTAAGCGTAGAAATGGCCGGCGAGGACATTTGCGTCTCGGGATATCCAGTTTATTAAGGATAAGGCGTTGAACAAATCTCTGGCATCATCGCAGGATTTATGTTGTTTTGAAGTAGGTTTGCTGCATTAGCGAACCTTTGAGGAGGAAACCCATGTTTACCGGATTAGTGGAAGAAGTGGGAAAGATGAAAGGAATCACGAAGCAAGGCGAGGCGATGAGGCTAGTCATCGGAGCATCCCTTGTTACTGATGGTGTTAAGCTGGGTGATAGCATCTCGGTTAATGGCGTTTGTTTAACGGTAACGTCGTTTGATGGTGCATCATTTGCAGCTGACGTGATGCCTGAGACTTATCGCAAGTCTAATCTTCATCAGCTTCGTGCTGGCGAACAAGTGAATTTAGAGAGAGCGATGCAAGCTGGCGGACGTTTTGGCGGTCATATCGTACAGGGGCATGTTGATGGAACCGGGAAAATAACTTCACGAGAAACGGATGCTAATGCTGTTGTTTATAAAATCCATATCGACGACGCAGACATGTTGCGTTATGTGATTCCAAAAGGCTCGATCACAATTGATGGCATAAGCCTTACTGTAGTGGATACATCATCACAAACGTTATCCGTATCGATTATTCCACACACATTAGGCGAAACGGCCTTACAGCATAAGCGTGCAGGCGATTCCGTTAATATCGAATGTGATGTCATCGGCAAGTACGTCGATCACCTGCTTCATTTCAAGCAGCCAGAAGCCTTGCCAGCCAAAGCCAAGCTCACTACATCTTTTCTAATGGAAAATGGTTTTTTGTAAATAAGTTAGTCAAGTATCAGTAGTGTCTAGTCTGGTTGTCATGAAAACTCGAGTGCTCAAACAGCAAGCCTGTCCCGCAGGGACGAAAGCGATCTTTAAAGTATTTTTATTTAATTGAACTAACAACTAGGCTGCTCAAACAGTAAGCGTGTCCCGTAGGGACGAAAGCGATCTTTAACCAATGTTAGCACACAGCCACCTGAGTCATGCCTACGTTAGTTCAATTGCAGGTGTCCAGAGGACGCAGTCCTCGGGGCCCTCCCTTGGAAGGGAGGGTTTGGGTGGGTTCGAAAAGCCTTTAAGGTTTGGTATTAGCCTTTAAGGTTTGGTATTAAACTGGTTTTAAACTGTAATTAAACTTAAAAATAACCTTTGAAGGCAAGGTAGAAGCCTTATAAAGGTTTGGTTGTCACAAAGGAGGGAAACCCATATGGAACAAACAGATAAAAAACCATTTGATTCAGTTGAAGCTGCTTTGGCGGATCTTAAGCTTGGCAAGCCGATTATTGTCGTTGACGACGAGGATCGGGAAAATGAGGGCGACCTTATTGCACTTGCTGATACAATGACGCCTGAGGTCATTAACTTTATGATTACAGAGGCTAGAGGTCTTGTGTGTGTTCCCATTACGCAAGAGCGAGCAGACCAGCTTGACCTTCCGCCAATGGTTACGCATAATACCGATTATCACGGGACGGCATTTACCGTTTCCGTTGATTATATTGGAACGACTACTGGGATTTCCGCATTTGAACGCTCAGAAACGGTTAAAGCGCTCATTGATCCAACGACGAAAGCAGCAGATTTCCGCAGGCCAGGTCATATTTTCCCCTTGATTGCAAGACCCGGTGGCGTACTCCGTCGTGCTGGACATACGGAGGCGGCTATAGATTTGGCGGTCATGTGCGGTTCGGCGCCTGCAGCAGCGATTTGTGAAATCATTAATGAAGACGGCACGATGTCTCGTTTGCCAGATTTGCTTGTCTTTAAAGAAAAGCACAATCTGAAGCTCATTACGATTCAAGAGCTGATTCAATATCGCAACGAGAAAGAAAAGCTTGTTGAGCGAGCAGTTGATGTGAAGCTGCCAACTGATTTTGGCACTTTCCGCGCTATTGCTTATACAAATTTAGTGGATAACAAAGAGCATATCGCTCTCGTTAAAGGCGACATCGATCCTGAACGTCCCTTGCTTGTGCGGGTTCACTCTGAATGCTTAACCGGCGATGTTTTTCATTCGCATCGTTGCGACTGCGGACCGCAGCTTGAAGCGGCGCTTAAACAGATCGAAGAAGCAGGCAGCGGCGTTCTGCTTTATATGCGCCAAGAGGGCAGAGGCATTGGTTTGATTAACAAATTGAAGGCCTATGCACTGCAAGAAGAAGGTTTTGATACGGTTGATGCTAATTTAAAGCTTGGCTTTCCGGCAGATTTGCGCGATTATGGTATAGGCGCACAAATTTTGAAGGATCTTGGCGTTCGCCAAATGCGGTTGATGACGAACAATCCTCGGAAAATTAAAGGTCTTGAAGGCTACGGACTAGAGGTTGTAGAACGTATTCCTATACAAATGGAGTTAAAGGAAGATAATAAAAGTTATCTCCGCACAAAGAAATCTAAGCTTGGTCATTTACTTAGCTTTGAAGATATTGACTACATCATTTAAAATAATGGAAGGAAGATGACAAATGACACGAATTTATGAGGGACATTTAGTATCAGAAGGTTTAAAATATGGAGTAGTAGTAGGACGTTTTAACGAGTTTATTTCAAGCAAGCTGCTTGGAGGCGCACTTGATGCTTTCAAACGTCATGGCGCACAGGATTCAGATGTTGAGGTAGCATGGGTGCCGGGAGCGTTTGAAATTCCTTTAATCGCGCAAAAAATGGCAGAAAGCGGAAAGTATGATGCTGTCATTACGCTTGGCGCTGTTATTCGTGGTTCAACACCGCATTTCGATTTTGTTTGCAACGAAGCAGCAAAGGGTGTTGCGGCAATCGCTTTGAAAACAGGCATTCCGACTATTTTTGGTGTATTGACTGTTGATTCG
>NZ_JBFTSN010000232.1:0-10210 GCF_056400045.1 Paenibacillus sp. 01L418 | reverse complement strand
GTGCTTGTGTGTTTCGTGAAGCAGCGAACAAAATAAGGAAAGGAGCCGAAGCCTATTTCTTCGGCAATTTTGCCTATAGGTTCATTCGTGTGGATAAGCAGCCGCTTCGCTTGCTCAATACGGTGGCGCGTGAGGTACTCAAGGGGAGTACACCCAAAAGTTTTTTTCATGCAAATCGCAATATAATTGGGGTGGAAATGCAGCTCCTCTGCCATTTTCTTATAGCTGAGCGGGTCTTGATAGCTGCGCCGCAGGAACAGAGCGGTTGCTTCGGCAATTTGCAAATAAGGACTATCCACCGCCGATTGATTTTGATCCTGAAGCAGCTGGAGGAGGAGGTGAAAAATTTGCTGCTGGGTCCAGCGCGATTGAGCTGAGGGCTGCTCCTGCAGCTGCAGCAGCTCGCGTATTTTCTCTTCAATGGCATGGGGGACAAGTACACGCTTCTGCTTTGGAAGCTGGAAAGGGAAATACTCGATCGGAGCAAAGGGCTGCCCCTCCTGTGAAATGGAGAAAGGAAGCCGTTCATGTGATTCACTCCAATCACCGACCGTTTGAAAGTGCAGCCAATAAAAATGGGTTTCCTCGCTGCAGGGCATAGTCGTTCGATGAGAACGGTCAGGTCGAAAAATAGCATAATGGCCTGCCGAAATATTAAACTCCTGTCCTTCTTCCTCCATATATAAACTACCGCGTGTTACGTATATAAGATCGAATACGCCAATGTTTGAACGATCAGCATGTCTGCCAAGTATAGGATAAGTGTCCTCGCCGCCTTGAATGAAATGAGGCATGGGGGGACAAATGAATTGTAACATTCAGGCTTCACTCCTTGCTTAGTCATTACGGGATAATCATATGCGATGATTGCAGTTTGAGTAAAGATGCTATAAAACAAAGATGTTGTGATTGGATAAAAAGTGGTTGAGATCAGCTATCCAATCGGGCAAGTCCCGCATGGTATATTCGGTATGCATCCATCATGGCATGAAGGAGTGGTACAGAAGCATGGAACAATTACATGAAGCATTTGGGGCGCTGCCGCTTGGCAGCATTAAGGCGGAAGGCTGGCTGTATAATCAGCTTCGAATACAAGCGGATGGACTTACGGGTCATCTGGAGGAGCATTGGGCGGATGTAGGCCCGAACAATGGTTGGATAGGAGGGGAAGGAGAAAGCTGGGAGCGCGGTCCCTATTATTTGGACGGGCTGCTGCCGCTTGCGTATATACTGGGCGATGAGAAGCTGATCGCGAAAGCGAACCGTTGGATAGAATGGTCGCTCGCCAGCCAGCAGGAGAATGGCTTTTTTGGGCCTGCACATATTACAACGGTTAATAATGACCTGGATAAGAAGCAGGACTGGTGGCATTTCATGATTATGCTTAAGGTGATGATGCAATATGAGGAGGCAACGAGCGATGAACGAATCGTTCCATTCCTTAGCAAATTTTTCGGTTATGTAAGCTCGATTATCGAAGAGCAGCCTTTGCGCGGCTGGGCGAAGTCGCGCGGTTCCGAAATGCTGTTATGTATTTTATGGTTATATAAGAAGACGGAAGATGCCGAGCTGCTCAAGCTGGCTGATATTGTTGCCAGTCAAACACTGGATTGGACGGATATTTTCCATAACTTCCCGTTCTGGAGAAAAGTGGAGCAATGGGATTTTCGGACACATGTTGTCAATGTGGCGATGGGCATCAAGATGCCAGGCATTTTATATGAGCTGTATGGTGAGAGCGTTCAGCGTGATGCGGTTCATCGCGGCCTAGACAGCTTGATGACTCATCATGGGCAAGCGCACGGCATGTTCTCCGGCGATGAATGGCTGTCGGGTACACATCCGAGCCAAGGGGTTGAGCTCTGCGCTGTCGTGGAGTATATGTATTCGATGGAGCAGCTTACTCGGATTTTTGGCGAAGGGCGATTCGGTGATATTTTGGAGAAGGTGGCGTTCAACGCGCTGCCAGCTACGATTTCCAAGGATTGGAGCGCGCATCAGTATGATCAGCAGGTGAATCAAATTGTTTGCAATGTAGCGCCTAGAAATTGGAGCAACGGGCCAGATGCCAATTTATTTGGCTTAGAGCCTAATTTTGGCTGCTGTACATCAAATATGCATCAGGGATGGCCGAAGTTTGCTTCACATATGTGGATGTCGGATGCTGCAGGCGGCTTGGCAGCTGTATCGTATGCTCCATGCCATGTCCAAACGTCAGTTGCAGACGGCGTTGCAGCTGAGGTGCGAGTAAGCGGACAATATCCGTTCCGTGATGAAGTGACGATCGAGCTAGTGCTTGAACGTTCCGCTACTTTTGCTATTTCGCTGCGTGTGCCGGAATGGTCGATCAGTCCGAGCCTGCTTGTGAATGGTGAAACTATTATTTTAAACCCAGCAAAAGGTTATGCGCGAATTGAACGAGAATGGCAAGACGGTGATAAGCTGCTGCTGAAGCTGTCTATGGAGGTTCGTACCGTTTCTCGTAATTTGTACGCAGTAAGCGTAGAACGTGGACCACTAGTCTACGCTCTGCCGCTGGTGGAAAACTGGCAGCTGCTTAGGCCGCGTGAACGGTTTCATGACTGGGAAATATACCCGGGTTCTCCATGGAAGTATGGCCTGCTTGCGGACACCAGCTTTGAGGTAATGGTGAGCGAAGAGGCGATTCCCTATCAGCCGTTTGATGCGGCTGCTGCGCCGATCCGCTTGAAAGCAAGCGGCAAGCTTGTTGCAGAATGGCGGATGGAAGGCAACAACGCGGGAACTCCGCCTCTCAATCCGGATACAGAGGGTCAGCCGGTGACTGAGCTAGAGCTAGTGCCATATGGCAGCGCGAAGCTGCGAATCGGTGAATTCCCGCTGCTTGGAGAGCGAAAGCCGGTTATTCGGAGATAAGCAAAGTGAGATCGAGCTTTACAACAAAATGGCGGTGCAGGAGTTGTTTCTGCACCGCCATTTTTCTATTAAGGCTATATTTTATACTTATTTCTCCATCATTATTTTTTCTTGAAAAACGCATTGAAAAGTTCAGCTGTTTTTTTCTGGTCAGGCGAGATCGAGAAGAGAACAAAATCTCCGTTGCGCAGGATTTGATAGTTTAAAGCTTGTTCGTATTGATCTTGCACATAGGTTTCGAATACTTTTTGCACAGCCTCCGCACGTTTCTTGAACAGAGCTTCAATGTCGGAAAAGTCTTTCTCTGACTTGAGCTGAACGACGGAAAACTCTCCAGCTTGAATCATTATCATCGGTTGATAGAAAATGCCGTCAATCAGCATCGTTTCCGGGTCTATGCCATAGCTGTCTTTTATTCGTTCGCCCTCAACTTCCGAAAGCGACCCAAGCCCTGCATCGGCTTTTATTTTGGCTGCGATATCAGCAACGGTGACCGCACCAGATGGATTGCCTGGATCTGGTTTCGTCGTCGGCTTCGGTGTAGGAGACGGCGTAGCAATCGGCAGGGTGGATGGCTTCGATGTAACCGTTGGTTTAATGATCGGCTTCTCGGTTGGTGTCTCAGTGTTTGGCTTCTCAGTCGGTACTGGAGAGGCTGGTTTCTTGGTCGGCTTTATGGTTGGCAAAGGTTTAGCTGAGGCTGCAGGTTTCTTCGTTGGTTTCGCAGTCGCAGCAGGTTCATCAGTCTTTGCTGGTTGTTTAGTTGGTGCAGGTGTGGCCGTCTCTACAGCATCCGTTGGAGCTGTGGTGGCTGTCGGCGCTTCAGTAGTTATATCCTCAGTCGCAGTAGGGAGTGGTGCCTCGGTAGGCTTGTCCGTTGCGGTATTTCCACCTGATATTGAAGAACTGCTCTCATCATTATTCAATGGTTTGCCGGCGCTGCTGCAGGCAGCTGTAATGACCGTTATGAGTATAACCATGGATATGACGGAGAAGTATTTCGTTTTAAGCATAAACATCCAATTATCTCCTTTAATCATCGTTGTAAGTAAGACGCAGGGAAAGGCCAAAAGGTTGCTGTACGCTCATCTGCCGCTATTGCAGCTTACGTGCCTGCGAGGGGGTAATCCCTTTGTACTGCTTGTATAGCTTCGTAAAATAGTTCGGATTCTCACAGCCTACCTTTGCTGCAATTTCAGTAATCGTATCATTGCTTTCGCGCAGCAGCCGCTCGGCTTCGTTCATGCGATTGACATTGACATATTCGACGAAGGTGCGTCCTGTCAGCTTTTTGAACAGCTTGCAAAAATGATAGGGATTGAGGCTGACTTGCTTGGCGGCCTGTTCAATCGACATTTTTTCGCGAAAATCAGATTCAATACGCTGAATGAGCAGCTTGAAGCGGTCGCGATTGACAAAGTATGGTTCCGCCGGCATGCCTACCAGCTGACGCTCGATGAAAGTGCGGGAAAGAAGCGTAAATAGAGCATACAGCTTTGATTTGACGATAAGCTGATAGGCTGGCGGCTTGGCAATCAGCTCGGTAATTGCTTCTTCCAGCAGCGAGTAATGCTGAAGACAGGACTCATCCTGCTCGGCCGGCTTTACGGGATAACGAAGCCTACCCTCCAAGTAAGGCGCAACAAACTGCGCATGCAGCGGATCATGCACCCAATCATTGAAGAGGGAAGCGTTGAAGACGATACAATCATAATAAATATTGTCGTAACCCAGTGCATAGCCGACATGAAGCCCGCCGCCTGGGATGAGCAGCACTTCTCCTGGCTTGACGACAAATGGACGGCTGTCGATATGGAAGAGAGCATTGCCTTCTCTCATGATGATAATCTCGAAATGCTCATGCCAGTGTAAATAAAGGAAACATTCATTTGGCGTTACATTATAGGCACGGTTTTGGAAGAGCTGAAATGGATACGCTTTTTGCTCTAGACGCGTATTTTCCCATAGCTCTTTCGGATAGCTCATCTACAGCACCTCCAACACAAGATTCGACTAGTATTGCGCAAGATTGTATAGAGAAATATGCAAAACTCCTAGTTATAATGAAGTTGTTGAGAATACTATAAGCCAATATTGGAGTGATATACAAGGATGAATAACAAATTGAGAATTGGAACGCTTGTCGGCGGAGGGAATGCGGATCAGATCATTCCACAAATCGTAAAGCACGGATTTGAATCGTTCAACTTAACTTTCTGGCAAACGACTGGTGAAACAGATCTTGTGGAGATGGCTAAACGGGTAAGAGCGCTCGCAGATGAACATGACTTTGTGGTTCCAGCTGTAAGCGTTTTCGGAAACCCGCTAACGGGAGAAGGAAACAACGCAGATACGCTTGCGAGCTGGGAGCGTCTGATTGATCATGCGCATCTGTTTGGAGCTGATATTGTATCTGGGTTCACAGGCCGCTTGACGAATCAACCGATTGACGAGTCCATTCCGAAATTCAAGGAAGTTTTCGGGGAGCTCACACGCAGAGCAGCGGATAAAGGTGTACGGATTGCTTTTGAAAACTGCGATATGGGCGGAACCTGGGCGACAGGCGATTGGAATATTGCCCATAACCCGGCAGCCTGGGAACTTATGTTTAATGCGGTGCCGCTGGACAACATCGGATTGGAATGGGAGCCTTGCCACCAAATGGTCAGCTTAATCGATCCGATTCCGCAGCTGCGCAAATGGGCGAATAAGGTGTTCCATGTGCATGGCAAAGATGCAACAATTGCATGGGATATCGTGAAGGAGCACGGGGTACACAGCAAACAGCAGTTTGTATGGCACCGTACACCTGGTTTTGGCGATACCAACTGGAAAGATATTATTACGATTTTGAGACAGAACGATTATAAAGGCACGATTGATATTGAGGGCTGGCATGATCCTGTTTATAAGGACGAGCTRGAAATGACGGGACAAGTACATGCGCTTAATTATTTGAAAAACTGCCGCGGCGGCGATTTTGTACCTAATCCGGTATAGAAAATAATAGAGTTCAAAAAAGGAGAGAATACAATGTCGATTAAGCATCGTGTAGTTATTGCCGGCTGCGGAGGCATGGCGAACACTTGGGTAGACTACGCCAAAGAACGGGAAGACACTGAAATTGTCGGGCTTGTTGATATTAAGGAAGAGTTTGCGCAAGCGATGGCTGAACGCAAGGGGCTTAATTGTCCAACTTTTACAGACATCAAAAAAGCGATCGCGGAGACAGATGCTACCATCGTATTCGATGTGACCATTCCTGCAAGCCATTATACAATCAGCACGACGGCTCTAGAGATGGGCTGTCATGTCTTCGGAGAAAAGCCGCTTGCAGAATCGATGGCAGATTGCAATGCAATCGTACGTATTGCTAGCGAATCGGACAGGACGCATGCCGTTATGCAAAATCGCAGATTTGATCCGCGCATTCGTGCTTTTCGGCAATTGCTCGAGGATGGCACAATTGGCAAACCGGGTTTTGTAGGCGCGGACTTTTTTCTAGGCGCGCATTTTGGCGGGTTCCGCGACGCGATGGACAGCCCATTGCTGCTGGATATGGCGATTCATACCTTCGATCAGGCGCGATTTATTATTGGTGCCGATCCCGTTTCTGTCTATTGTCATGAGTTTAATCCTCCGGGCTCTTGGTATGCAGGAAATGCCAATGCGATCTGTATCTTTGAGATGTCCGACGGCTCCGTATTTAATTATCGCGGGTCTTGGTGCGCTGAGGGTGCGTCCACAACATGGGAGTCTTCTTGGAGAGTAACTGGCGAGCATGGTACAGCGATTTGGGAAGGAGATAACAACCCATATGCCGAGATCGTGGTTAGCGGCGATCAGAGTGGAAAATTCATACGCGACTATAAACGAGTAGAATCCCAGCCTCCAGAGATGGAAAATACGCATCATAAAGGCTGTTTGGACAATATGTTCGCTTCGCTTGAGGCAGGCAGCAAGCCGGAAACGGATTGCAGCGACAATATTTATAGTATGGCCATGGTTCTGGCCTCACTTGAGAGCGCTAAAATCGGTCAAAAGGTACAAATTGCTGGTTTTATGGAAGCAGCCGCAGGCAAGTAAATCATAGGTGAACAAGAGAGTGACTCCGAGCTGGCATAGCTRCGGAGTCGCTCTTTTATTTTGCATAAATGTCCGAATTCATTAAAAAAAGACCTATATTTCTAAATACGAACGATGGTCGTTTTTTCTACAATTGGAGGTGAAAACGGAAAGAGGTGAAGGACCATGGGCACCGATTATGTGCTGCATATGAAAGGAATTAGCAAATCGTTTCCTGGCGTCAAGGCGCTTTCAAATGTTGATTTTGGTCTCAGGAAAGGCGAGATCCATGCGCTTATGGGAGAGAACGGCGCAGGAAAATCGACGTTGATTAAAGTAGCGACCGGCGTGCACAAATGGGATGCTGGAGAGGTGTTGCTAGCAGGCAGGACGATAGCTCCAAAATCTCCGCTGGAAGCACAGCGGCTTGGCATAAGTACGGTATATCAAGAGGTCAATTTATGCCCAAATCTTAGCGTGGCTGAGAACATTTATATTGGTCGTCATCCCAGAAAACGCGGATTAATAGACTGGGACAAAATGTACAACGACAGCGAACGGCTGCTGGAGCGTCTAGACCTTGCGATTGATGTTAAGCAAACATTATCGCATTATTCGGTCGCTATTCAGCAAATGGTAGCCATTGCGAGAGCTGTTGATATTTCGAACGGTATTCTTATATTGGATGAGCCTACGTCAAGCCTTGATGCGAATGAGGTTAAACAGCTGTTCAAAGTTATGCGCATTCTAAAGCAAGAGGGCATGGGGATCGTATTTGTTACTCATTTCCTAGACCAGGTATATGAAGTAACCGACCGGATTACGGTGCTGCGCAATGGGATGCTCGTCGGCGAATACTTAACGAAGGATCTGACCAAAACAGAGCTTGTGTCCCATATGATCGGCAGGGAATGGAGTGTAGAAGAAGCAACAGGGAAAAAGGCAGTAGAGCGAACGGCTGGCGAAAACTTTTTGGAGGCCAGCTCGCTTGGCAAACGAGGCAGCATTAATCCAATCGATCTTCAGATCGGGAAAGGGGAGGTGCTTGGTCTTGCAGGACTTCTTGGCTCTGGCCGAACAGAAATCGCTAAGCTCATCTTTGGCATCGACAAAGCGGATGAAGGCAGCTTGACCATTGACGGCGAGCTTATTTCTTCGATGTATCCGCAGAAAGCTATTCAGAAAGGGCTTGGATTCACGCCAGAGGATCGCAAAGTAGCAGGCATCATAGGAGAGCTTACCATTCGTGAAAATATCGTCTTGGCGCTGCAAGCCCGTAAAGGCCTCTTCTCATTCATACCGCTGCGCAAGCAGAAGGAAATCGCCAATCATTACATTGATTTGCTAAAGATCAAAACGCCAAGCGCGGAGCAGAAGATTGAAAATCTAAGCGGCGGAAATCAGCAAAAGGTTATTTTGGCGAGGTGGCTTGCTACGCAGCCGAAGCTGCTTATTCTGGATGAGCCGACACGCGGAATCGATGTTGGTTCCAAGATGGAAATCCGCAAGCTCATTCTTGATTTGGCGGCAACAGGCATATCGATCCTCATCATATCGGCGGAGCTTGAGGAAATCGTTCAATGCTGCAACCGGATTATCGTTTTACGCGATCGGATCAAGATCGGCGAGGTCGCCGGCGCAAACATGCGCGAGAACATTATTATGGAAATGATTGCGAAGGGAGCGGAAATGTATGGCGGGTCTGACGGGATTGGCGCGTAGTTTAAGCAAGCAGAAAATCATTTGGCCGATTCTGGCACTCGCTGTATTGTTTCTTTTCAATTTGATCGTCATCCCTGATTTTTTTCGAATGGAATGGAAGGACGGTCATTTATTCGGCAATTTGATTGATATTTTGAAAAATGGATCGCCGCTCATCATTATTGCTATTGGCATGACTCTAGTCATTGCTAAAGAGGGAATTGATATATCCGTAGGATCAGTTCTCGCTATTTCGGGGGCTATCGCGGTATTTATGCTCGATGGTTATCCGCTTTGGCTTGTCATTCTAGCGGGCGTATTTGCAGGATTATTATGCGGCTTATGGAATGGGATGCTGGTTGCAATGATTGGCATTCAGCCGATGGTGGCTACCTTAATTTTGCTGACGATTGGCCGAGGAATCGCTCAACTAATTACGAGCGGGCAAGTGCTTACGACTAACGATAAGGCGTATCAGTTTATTGGAAAAGGGCATTTGCTAGGACTGCCATTTCCGCTGTTCATTGCGATGGCTGTATTTTTACTCGTATATCTATTCAAAACGCGTACCGCATTCGGACTTTTTCTAGAGGCTGCCGGCGGCAATAAGACAGCGAGCAGCTATGCGGGGATACGTCCTAAAGTAATTTTCATGACCGCTTATACGATTACGGGCATTTGCGCAGGTATTGCCGGCATTATTATTAGCGCAAACGTAGCAAGTGCCGATGCGAACAATGCCGGACTGTGGATAGAGCTGGATGCTATTTTAGCTGTCGTAATTGGCGGAACCTCGATGCGTGGCGGACGCTTCTACCTTGGCGGAACGATATTTGGAGCCTTGTTCATCCAAAGTTTGACGACGACGATTTATTCATTGGGTGTCGAGCCTTCCAGCATTTTGCTCGTTAAAGCGGTTGTTGTTATTATCGTCTGCTTGATTCAATCCGACTTATTCCGGCAGTCATTCAAATTGGTGAAAAAGAAGGTGGCGGCATAATGAAGCTGATTTCTCTGAAAATTAGCCATAACAATATTATTGTATTGGCTACGCTGCTTCTTTTGTTTATTTTGTATGGATCAGGTGCTGCGCTTTACAAGGGCTTTTTCTCCATGCAAGTATTTTTGAATCTATTTATAGACAACGCCTATCTCATTATTGTGGCTACAGGCATGGCATTCGTCATTATTAAAGGCGGCATCGATTTATCCGTAGCTTCGGTCGTTGCGCTGATCAGCATGGTGTCGGCGTCACTCTTCCAGCATGGGGCAAACGCGCTTGTTGTAACGATCGTTGCTCTCGTCATTGGTACGCTGTTTGGGGCAGGGCAAGGGTATTTAATTCAGCGCTTTCAGCTGCATCCTTGGATTGTCACGCTGGCGGGAATGTTCCTCGCTAGAGGGATTAGCTTCCTCATCAGCACGGAGAGTATCGTTATTAGCAATTCGGTTTATGTGAAGCTCTCCCAATACAAAATTTATTTGTGGGGCGATCATTTTATAACGATTAGTGTCGTCATTGCGATTGCYGTTGTTATCGCTGCTCTCC
>NZ_JBFTSN010000231.1:0-10278 GCF_056400045.1 Paenibacillus sp. 01L418 | reverse complement strand
GTCATGTCCACAGAACCAATGACAGAAAACTTCATTCGAACAATTTGATTGTTAATCAAATACTCTTTTGGCGCTGCTTCAGCTTTGCTTGGATCTGTCCAATTTCCTTCTTTCTCGTTCCAGACAGTCAATGTGAGATTTGAAGCAGTTGTACTGTTGTTGTATAGGATTTCGAGATGATCATATACAGCATCATGATCATTTGGCAAAATATATTCAAATATAAGCTCGCCATCGCCTACAAAATAAGAACCGTTCCCGTAGTGCTGCAATTGACTCGTGGCATTCTCCGTAATAATGGGATTAATAAGACCTGCTGGTACGATGACACGATTCMCATCAATAAAAGATGTATCGACCTTCTGAACCCACAGCTTCAAGTTATCAGTCTTTATCGTTTCGCCGTTTACCTTGTAATTCTGCTCATGATCAGTGCTAAAGCCCACCACTATAGGCTCCGGCGGAACAATGCCGCCATTGTTTCGATTCCCAAAGCTGTCTACAAGCTGTCGCTCTCGATTATACCCGTCATTGCCTCGGTTAGTTGGATTAGGAAACATCATCTGTCCATAAGGGAAATAACCTGATTGATTAACCGTACTCGTTGTAATCGTCGTTTGCCCACTCTCGCCGACCTTCAAATCGCCAAAGAGCTGAGCTTGCCCATTGATTAGCATGGAAACATTCGTAAGATTAGTTGTCGTATTGTTGGTCGCAGTTACCTCAATCGCATGTCTGATCTGCTTATAAGCAAGAGTTAGCTGCCCCGTATCACTGCTCATCGTCTGCTTTTCTATCCATAGTTTCCGTGTCGACCAATAAGGAACGGAGCGCCATAGTGCTGTAGTCGAATCATTTTCAGAAATCAATTGCGTTTTATCATCCATAATCTGATTTCCATTTTGGTTGTAATTGGCGTAAAAAGATAAATTTACTCTTTTATCAAATTCTGCAGTCACTGTGCCCCCAGTTGGAATGAACACCGCAGTTGCACCTGATCGTACAGCGTCTCCTTGTCCAGTCAACTCAATGATCTCAATCGTATGGGCTGATAAATTCCGCTTATCTTCTGCGCCAAAGAAAAAGATTGCAAAACCGGTAATAACAGAAAAAGCAGGGATAAGCCACCAAGACCACTCTCTGCGATCTGCCTTAGCTAAAATTATATACAGTACCGGCGCTACGATGATCATATAGCCGATAAACATCCACATAAGCAGCATAAAGTTGGGCGGTTTAATCGATGGGAACTCATCTATAATACTTTCAATATTCCATTTCATATTATTGTTGATGCTCATCGCGCCAGGCTGAAGCGGCGTCAAATTTTTTTTAAGCACCTTCGCCCATAGCATCGCGCTGCCAGTCCATGTAGACATAGGCTCAAGTGATGGATCAAAAGCGATATAAATAACGCTGCCAAATCCATGTTCACGGGATATGACAAGCGGCAGGCCATTCTCAGCAAGCTCCGTTTTGCCATCTATTATACGACCTGTCGAGACGACCAAAGGTTTTTCAAGTGCAAGTGTGGTACCTCCGAAGCTGGCAAGTGAATCCGCGCTGGATATGGTCGATGTGCCTGACGATTCTAACGGTGCAATCTGTTTAAAGGCATCTGCAGTTTTGCCATAGCCGACTCCTCCAGTTAACACAAGTGTGCCGCCTTGCTGAACCCAATCCGTTATGGCTTTAATCTGTGCTTCATCCCATCCCGTGGTTGGCATATCATTGATAACAATCGTGTTGAGTGTTTTGAGTAAAATGGGGTCACTGGGCAGTTCCTTCTGCGCAATCGGAATGACCGTTATTTCGTAGCCTCGTTGATTTAACGATGGCATAAAATTCAAAGTATCCGGGTCACGAGATATGACACCAATGGTGTAGCTGTTAGCCGTTCTTGCGTCTATGTAATCGTTGCCGAAAATCGGAATAAGTTTGCCTGATTTGTAGGAGTCCTTATAAAATCGTATTTTACTGTTGCTCCGATTAAGAAGCTCGCCTTGAATAGATGCAGTTAATTGTATGGCTGTGCCTAGAGGCAGCTCTGTGGGTATGATCAAGTCATTAGACCCTGCTATAGATATAACAACTTCGCCTTTCAAATCCTCAGCTGTCTGGTTTGTCAGTGTAAGCCTTACAGGATACCACTCGGATTGTTTCATGTAGCCTTGAAACCCGACACTCGTTTCCAATGAAATTCCCTTCTCCGTTGCTGCTGCCTGTGCGTTTCCAGTTCCCGCTAAGAAAGCAGCTATCAAACTAATCATGACCGCATATGCGATGGTTCGATTTCTTAAATGAATAAAACGGTTCACCATTTGACCCCTCTCTTTACTTGATCTTCCATTTATACACATCCTTATTTTAACGAATTTTACAATTGAATTGTTGCTTCTTTTTCTAAATAATCATAAAATGCAAAAAAAAAACGACAAAACTTKATCATAGGTGATCATAGTTTTATCGTTTTCCAATTTTATGGTAAATTATTTTACAGGCGTACTGCTGTTCCGCTGACAGCTACCATTAACATTCCTTCACGCACAACCTCATAATCAATGTCGATCGCAACGATTGCATTTGCTCCAATCTTAGCGGCTTGATTTTTCATCTCATCAATGGCTACGTCACGAGCTTCCTTCAGCTTGCTCTCATACGCACCGGAGCGTCCTCCAACGATGTCTGTAATTGATGCAAAAAAGTCACGAACGACATTTGCACCCATAATCGCCTCTCCTGTTACGATTCCTATATAATCTTGAATAGGACGGCCTTCTATTGTTGGTGTTGTTGAAATTAGCATCATTATGCTCCTCTTGCTTCATAAAGAAGCGTGTATTTAAAACATTTGCTTATATTACGAAGCTGGCAGCTGTTTTGTTTCAATTAAGTTCCATTCATTAGCTCTTTCAATTCCACATCTATGAGTTTGTCCGTAATCGTGTTTATTCTAATCGTAACGCGAATAGCAAATTGCTTGGCATCTTTATTTAACAGTAGAACAAAACATTCCTCTGATTCTCCATTAGTTAGCTTTTTTCTTCCTTCGTATTTGTAATTAACAATTGAAGCATCCTCGTATGCTTTTGACGTTTCTTGCATGGCCAGCTTTCCCCGCTTTGCGTAGGCCGGCTCCGCATGCAAATGAACCGCTTCTGTTGCAAACACTTCCGTATGCGTAAAGCTAAGCAGTGCGAACACAGCCTTAATTACAATATTAATTATCATTTTGCAACCACCTATTTCATGGATTGTGATGGTACTAGCGTCACCCTCTTTGCTTCGTCCTATTCTTCATTTCTAAAGGCTGCAGCCCAATTTATAGGGATAAGTGCCCTTTTTTCATTCAAAGCATATTGTAGAGTATGATAAAAAGGAGGCACACCATGATACGCAATCAATCTTATATGCCGCAATCGGCTGTTATGCCTGAGTATTTTCAACAAATGCAAACAAGCCCTGCCCAGGCCAATGTGGGACCGGAAACTGTGAATGCACAGACGGCACCCGCTCCAGCTCCAGCTCATTGCTGTGTTGATTTAAGTCAAATGCATCATTATCCTTACATGCACGACTTTCATGACTTTCACCACATGCATCACTTCCATCCCATGATGGATGATTTTCATCCGATGATGGATGATTTCCACCATATGCATCACTTTCATCACATGATGGATGATTATCATCCCATGATGCATGAGATGTGGGATGAGCACATGCACTACGATCACCATCATCCTCATGATGGATGGGAGCTCTCGACTTTAGATTATCATCATGCTTGGTTTCACCCCATGATGCATCACCATCCGCACCATGTTTGCTTCCCTGTTACATGCCAGCCAGCCGGGGAGCTTCAGAAAAAGGCAGCAGCCGAGCAGCCTAACGGTTAAAAAAGCAAAACATAAAAAGGGCAGATTGAATGATTGCCATCATTCAATCTGCCCCTTTGTCTCCTCATCAACTATTGCGACAAACTGCCTTCGAGTCGTGAACGAGGTCGACATGGGCCAATAGGAATTTGAATAAGACTCGTTTGTCCATTTGGCGTTAAACCATAAAGTTCATTCATGGAGCTAACATCGAATCCTAGCAGCGGGCGTCCTTCCATTCTCAATGCGGAAGCGGCAAGCAGCAGACGTTGAACGAGCATTCCCGCTTCCATTTGTTGAATACGATAGCCGCGAAAGCCCAGCTCCTTATGAAAATGCTCCAGATCACCTGCCACATGAAAAGTAAGCGGCACCTGGAATAAATTCACGTTATCCAAAGACATGCCATACTGAAGCCATGACCTTTGGTCACCCGCACGGACAAGCTGCAACGCGTGAGCCGCATCATCATAGTAATACGCTCCATCTTGAATCCCATCAACACCATAAAAACAGCCATATAAATGGACGCGCGACGATGGACTTCGCACTAAACCATCCAAATCATTGCGATACTTATAAGAAATCATGATCTCCTGCAATAGTTCTGCCAAATCTGTTAGACTCACGGTTTGCAATACATATTCATTTTCTGGCGAGTAGCGCTGCCTGCATACAGATGCTAGATCATACGTCATCCGATTTACGCTCGGTAAAGCATAAACATCGCTACTGCTGGCTAGTATTTGCTGCCCCTCTAGCTGTTTAAACGCGCGTGCGGATTCCATGATGGATGCTTCATTTAGCTTAATCAGCAACGGATATTCCAATACCTTTTTTGATCGCATGTAGTGCTCATGTCTAATTAACGGAAGAGTACTGCATAATTCATCTGAAGAAATATTTTTTTCCGCGTTATCACCATGGTGGAACCATTCCATATTTGCATCTATCGCAAGAGGAATCGTAGCGTATACACTTTCTTCCATATCAGGTAGACCAAGCATATGATTGATTGCACCATCTAGAAACTGAAAGTAAACACCCGCCTCAAAGTCATAACGTTTAGCCACTTCAAGCAGCTGACCAACGAGCAAGCCAGCATCTAATCCTTGCAATCGATAGGAGAAGTTATTGTATTTATAAAAGTTTTTCCAAAAATAAGTGGACACAAATACGGCTCCGAAGCCGTTTGTTATGTCGCACCGATCACCTAGCGCATTGCCCAAATATCGATCAAATTGACCTTCACGCAGCAGCATCAAACGATGATGTGCCACATCATAATGATAAATTCCGTTAGGTAATTCATCCAGCTTCAAATAAAAATATACTTCGCTTGGATACAGCCCTCCGCCTGATGGAACAAAACGTCTACAAAGCTGCAAGGAGTCCTCCCATTCCTCCCCTGTATGTTGTTCAAGAACAGATTGGCTAAGCTGTGTCAGCCCGAACGTATACCAAAGAAAATGGCCTATATCCCGTAGCGTTGGCATCGTATGTTCCCGTTTGCCCGTCAAAGTAAGCGGAACATCCGAAGCGAGAGGAAATGCCGGTACATGACGATATAATTTGTACGGTAGAGGAGCGTTATCCCAATCAATTTCCACATCTTGAGGTTTGGTTTTGTCTGGATCATATTGCAATTGGTGCAAAAAAGCCTTCAGACTCATATCTCCCCTCCTAAGTGCCAACTCGCCGAGATCCATTGCATGACAGCAGTCAGTGCTTATGGAAACGGATGCGGATAAGGATTAAGCAGCTCATGCGTTAACCGCTCCTTGACGTAACCCAGCTCAGCTGGTATTCGCAACACCCTCTCAAGTCCTCTCAAGCGGACAAGATGTTGACCAAACGTCATCGGGAGCATACCTGGAATGAGCACCTTTACACAATGGAGCCCATTTCTCAGCGTTTCCTGCGTCGTTTGATCAACCACGATAACCTCTAAATTTAATTCACGGAAAACTTTGAGGAATACGTTTAATTCATCTGTCAAATCTGCATGCTTTGGCCTTGGTTTAAATGCCTCTTCGAATGTACGGAGCGGCCTTTCGTTTTGAAGAAGGAAGTTCAAACGTTCCTCAGCTTCCTTCAAGCTGTACAGCATCGAATGATCATCCATTTGCCGTACTAGAAAAGGATCATGAAGCATGCGTTCATACTGCTCACGGTTTTCTTCTAACCTCTCATTAAACGCGAGCAGCATGCCCGCGATCTCATGGATGGCTCCTTTTGCTGCCCGCACTGGATCGGGATGCGCCCCAGCAGCACAAATCATATTAACGCCATTTTCCGTTCTGTTTTTGGCAAGCACCCATACACTTGGAATGCCATGCTCCATCGTCGAATCGAATAAATGGACATCATATTGGGTGACATCACGTAAACGCTCCACCATTAAGGTTAATTCCAGATCTCCGGAGGAATAAGGATCTATAGGAACAAGCGGAAGCTGTGCGTACCAGGTCATGAGAAATGAATCCCGTTCAACTACTTCCAGTATTCCGTAAAAAATAGCTTCCTCCAAGCTACCTCCTAAAGCACAGCCATTTGAGGTTTCGTATACAAATCCGTGGCCGCAGCCTGAGCTGTAATAAGCGAGCAGCTCCGGCACGAGAATAGGCTTCTCCTGCAAAAACGAATAACCCCACACCCAATCGATTTTTCTGCTCGGGTCGAATGGTTGAAACGGAAAATCGGGACGCGCATACTGTTCCTTCTCATGCACGCCTACCCGAACGGGATCAAGGGCAATCTCACTCAAATGCTCATAGCTGTCATGAACCGCTGTCCTCTTTCCTCTAGGTGATATACCGCAATAACGTTCTAAACCTTCTAGTATGGCTGTCATTTCACTGTCTGCAAATGAATTTGTACGGCCAGCGCAGCCTTCATCTCCCGAAAACATCGGTAAAATAATGCTCGAATCCGCAAACGGCGACATCAGGTCAATCATTTTTCCATTCAAAAAACCTGTGCGATTGTCCAAATAATCATTGGCTAATACAGCTTTCAGCTCACTCATCGAACGCGTTCGATAGCTATTTTCGCTAATTTTTGGGCTTGGATGCAGCTTAATTCGCGAACCTATAGCCGAATCATCAGGTATTTCTCCACAAATCGTACAAAGCGGATCAGGCAAATAAAAATGAACCGAGCTGTTGAGCGTTTGCAAATGTACCAGCTTTACACGATTTGCAAGATGAGCCTTGTTGTTAAGGAGGAAATGTTCAGCTTCAGCAGCAATATGACGAGCCACATGCAGAAGCCCGCTTCGAGAAGACCAAATATCCGGATAAACTTCACCGTGCATAAAAAGATGCTGCAGCTCCCACATTTCTTTTCGATCATTTCCAGCCATCAAACGCCGCAGATCAGCGCACTGCGAGCAGCCTGCTGTCCCGGGAATAACAAGCGGACCTATTACACCCTCACCAAACGATACAAAGCCGCGCAGCCATGGTGTCCCCGATTGCTTAAACATTTCCTCTGCCATCAGATGAGAAGCTGAATCATAGCCATCGCTCAGTACGAGCGCAAGCTCTGCCGTTTCTGGAACACCAAACGACAGATCGCTCACTCGTTCAACCTGACAAAATTCAGATAATAGATCGGTTACGTAATCTGCGAGCAGCCCTTCGCCCACAATTGCCATTTTAGCGCTCACTCTTCTGTCTCCTCTCGGAGCGAGATGCCGAATACTCCCGCTAGCTCCTCATTGAAAAAAGCTTCCGAAGTTAAGTTATACACAAGAAGACGCTTTTGGTTATTTTGTAGATGCATCAATGCATTCTTCAGTACCTCTCGATGCTCAAATGGATCACACTCGGTTATGGAGAGGTTCACCACTTCATCTTCCTTCACATTTACAGAAGCCAATTGATTTATTTTCCCTTTAAAGAGAGAATCTTTGTTCTGAATGTCCAGCAATGCGCCCAATAAAACTCTGCGAAGTGCCCTCGTTTCATTTAAATCAACTGCGTGATACCAGCAATCGCTAGTTCTCAGCCATACAACTGGAAAACCAATTAAAGTCTCACTGATGCCAAAGGAAGGGGCTCCTTGCATCGTGGTTAGCGCTTTTATATAGTAACGACATCGTTCATCCTCAACATGACTATGCTTTATCGGTGTGATAGAAGGAGGTTCTGCTTCGTATCGCCTTATCCATTCTTCGGATAAATACTTTTGCAAAGCGCGGCAGACGCCTTCCTCGATCGTCACCCCTGCTCCTACGCCCATAAACACAGGCTCTAATGCAGAGCCAATTTCAGGAGTCTGGTTGATGAATATATTGGCCATACGAGACACATAGGCTTCAATTCCAGCAAGCCCCGCTTCTCTGCGTGCCTCCTCATGTCTAAAACCGTTGCATACAATTTCCGAGAGCAGCAGCGCTGGGCCTTCTGTTAGAGGATCAACTGACTGAACCCGGCATTGCGACAACGGCAGCTGACGCAGCTCTCCTTCCTCCCAAATATGAAAGATGCCCGTCTCCATGGATGTTAATTGACTGAAGAAAGGGAGTAATCCGCTTGAATCACGTTTTCCCGTGCTCTCTTCCGACAGAAGCTCATAATCTTCAATCTTCTTCGCCTTTTGTTTTTCATTGGCTAACGGATGGGGAAGAAACGGATGCCACTTGCCTTCCAGCGTCTCTAGGTTCAGCAGAAAAAGTTTGTTATTTTGTAATTTCGTTACACCTGCAGCTGTTTTTAGCCATTCAAAAACGATCACGTTAGCGAGCAGCGATTCCGCAACAGATGAACCAGCATAATCTTTTGTTTCCTTATAGATAGAAGCATAATGGACTCTGCGCCTTGCTGATTCCCAGTCACCCTCCGAATTTGAATAGGCGAGCGGAGCCGCTAGACCTGCCTGCCCTAGAATTATAGCCGGCAGCAGCACTTTATTATTTAGTAGACATACTTGGTTAAGAGATTGAAGCTCAGCTTCCCCTTCTGGATCTGACACATAAAATATTGCATCGTATGGCTGTATTACTAACGACCATTCCACTCCCCCATCCCTCGGCAAGCTGATCTCATCCACCTTGACCTCAGAATCGAATGGTCTGTAATGGTGCACCAACTCCGTAATTCGTCTAGGTCCCGTCGTTTCCGCGTTCATATTGATGAAGTGAAATTGAGGAAGGCCGGATTCAAGTAATGATTTCACTACTGACACCAAAAAATTCCCGTTCCCGACAACAAGCACGCTGGACTTTCGAAACAGCTCAAAACGGTATGCCCCAGACCCATCAAAGCTGTCCAAAAATTCAATCTGAGCCTCATATTGCTTAACAATATGGCTCGGAAGCTGATGCGGCCTATCCTGACTCACATCTTGGACATAACCATTCGCATACAATACTTTTGCAATCTCAAAAACATGATCACGGTATTGATCTGTCAATCCATCCGTTATTTCATGCATCGAATGCTCGCCATTAAACACCGGAATTAATTTCTCTATCCATTGATCAATCGTACTGCCTTCCATCCGAAATGAACCAATATTGTTGCGGAAATAGACACTTCCGTCCGAGCTCGGGAGAAAAAAAGTATCTCCTCTCACTTTAAGGCGCATAGAAGGATCCAAAATTCATTCCTCCTTATTTTGAAATCTGGCTTTTCGTAACAAGAGTTCCTCTATAAAGATATGTATGGCTATTTGTCCGTCATACCTGCACTCGCATAGAAAGACACCCCAGCATCCCGAAAAGCGTTTGCAGGGGTGTCTTGAACCTTCTATTTACATCTGAATATTTAGTTGACTAACGGCAACGGGCACAGCCAGCACAGCGGGCACAGCCGCCTCCGCAGCGAGCACAGCCACCGCATCTTGCACAACCTCCGCAGCCGCCGCACCCGCCACAGCCGCCGCATGAACAAAACCCGATACAAAAACCAATACAAAAGCCGATACACAAACGAGCATTATTTGGATCCATTTGACCTTGACCAGCATTCGGCGTCATTCCACTCGATTTAAATGCATCCATGTTCAAATTTTGAAGATCGTTCTTAAATTCATTCATCTTAGTAGCCTCCGTTATATGTTCATGTGATTATCATCGGCACTCACAAAATAGGAAATGAAAATGAGAACAACCCAAACTGGTCATATGCCGATAATCGTTCATGACATATACGTATGAAAAAAGCTCCGCTAGTGTTACTAATCCATTTACCTAGTCGCCCATTATGCAAACGGAACAACTAAAAAAAGAGGCAGTCTACAAGGTCAATGACCTGAACTGCACCCCGTCAAGTAGACATTACAAATAATAAAACCTGTTAAACGGCCTTAGTCCTAAACTCCATTGGACTGAGGCCGTTTAGTTTCGCCTGTAATCGTTCGTAATTGTAAAAGTGAATGTAGGCTTCAATGTCCC
>NZ_JBFTSN010000230.1:0-10342 GCF_056400045.1 Paenibacillus sp. 01L418 | reverse complement strand
TTGTTGCTGATAGCGCTCGTTGCTTGTCAGTTAATCCAATTGGAAACTCTCCGGATAAATAGGGGTAGCCTAGGAAGGGTGCAGGATAATTATAATCCCCTTCCCCAAAAAATAGTGGTATCGAATATGCAATGGAAAAATAATCTTTAAGCTTAGGCAGTATCTTTCCTTCCATCCTTAAAGAATTAATTGCAACTTCTCTTCTTGGAAAGCGAAATGCATATTCGGACCCGACAAGAAAAACAGTGTTATCCCAGCCATGCCCTAGTTTTTTTACACTTTTTGTAGCTAACTGCGGAAACTGACTGCTTATTAATTTATAAGCCAATTCTTCTGATACTTCCCATTCTGCATCCCATTGATTCGAACTTTCCATATCCCTTTATCTCCTCCTTCGCAAAAACAGAAAATCTGCTCACCTAACCTTGACCCATTTCCCACACATCATACCATGGATTTAATATTATGTTTGAGAACAATCTAACCGTCTTGTTCCGCTAAACTGCCCGTTCGCTTAATACCAGTACCTAAGCGTACACGATCATATCATTACAATCAATACCTTTGAGCCGCACCGTCACATCTCAATTATTGTTTCAGAATCATCAATATTAAGCACTCCACATGAGTGTGTAAACAGTAAAAAACCAAACGACATTTCTGCCATTTGGTTGCATTTATTGAAATAACATCTGGTCTCACTACTACATACGATAAGATCAAATTTAATATTAGAGCTCAGATCATTATCACCGCTTCGCCTTATAAAACTCATGATAAAGCTTCATGAGTGCTCTCTTCTCTATCCGCGACACATAGCTCCGACTAATCCCAAGCTCCTTCGCAATCCCGCTGCGTCCGCTCATCCCCGCCATGCTCCAGCCCGAAGCGCCCGATGACWACTTCCTTCTCRMGGTCATCAAGTATATCCAAATTCTTATATATCTTCGACTTTTCAATTTTCAACTGCACCTTATCGACGATATCATCCGCTTCAGTACCGAGGATATCGATCARCGTAATTTCATTGCCTTCCTTATCCGTTCCAATTGGATCATGMARWGAWACGTCTTTCCTAGTCTTCTTYAAAGACCGAAGGTGCATAAGTATTTCATTYTCGATACARCGAGCMGCRAATGTAGCGAGCTTCGTSCCTTTMCCRGTTTGRAAGCTCTCGATCGCCTTAATCAAKCCGATYGTCCCGATCGAGATCAAGTCCTCGAGATCCTCCCCAGTATTGTCGAATTTTTTGACGTTGTGGACACAACCTGATGTAAACCAAACGTCAACACATTCCAGCTCGTCCCCTTAAAATATTTTCTTTCCCCCAAGAACACATTATGCGCCGACCTATTCAAAGACTGCAACCGCATCAACCAACGCTGTCAACTGAGTCTATAACGTCTCTGTACTGAGCGTAAATCCTTCGATTACGGCATCTTCGTCGATCTCAATCAGGATGCATCGTTTCCCTTGATAATTCACCTGTCTCACATACTTTAAATCCTGCGGGYTGACCGAAATCGAGGCTACCTTTGTATCGATCTTAATCGATTTTGAAGTGAATTTCGGCATAACGCTGCTTGCCTTCATTTCATAGTTCCTATCGTCGACGATCGTTTGAAACGCGCGTTCCACTTTATCCGTCGTCACGTTATCTATGCCGCTTATTGTCAGCACACGTTCCACATCTTTATAATCCAACTTCGGGGGTTCTTCTTTATCTTCGTTGGTTTCGATTACTTGGTGGATCTCCTCGTACACCTGTGCGAGAGTGGCTACGTCGAGTTGTTCGCCCACCACTTCCTTCACGATGTCTTCGAAAATAGCCCTCTCTTCCATTGCCGTCATGGATCTTTCGGCATTTAAGACCTGTCCGATGAAGTGCGGATCTGGATAATTCGATTTTGCCGTACAATACAGAATGCGGTTCACATCGGAATAGTTATCCGTCACGCTAGGGTAAAAGAACCCGTGCTCCGGCGAACTTAACTTGATAATCGGATCTACAATGACATTGTACTTAAATTCCCTCTCCACATAATCGAACAAGAGAGTCTTCTTTTGCTTCTCCGTGGAATTCACGCTGCATAGAATGAACGGATGCGCGAACAGTTCGTCCTTCCCGCTCTCTTCAGCTTCTTCATTTCTGCCCTTGGTCGGCCGGAAATACTGTCCACGAACGAACGTGACTACTGTATCCTGTTCATACTTGGCATCCACCAACATTTTATCCACCAACAGCAGCATCAGGTCCTTCCATTCTTCAGGATTGCCTGTCGCCAAACCTTGATGAAGTATCACTCGCGTCGGATCCTCTGCTTCCTCCTGAAACTTCAACTCGAACAACTTCTGATCCAATTCTCCGGTCAGCAGTTTTTTGAAATTCCCCATATACAACTCCTGCTTCTCTCTATCCACCAGAGCAAACGCCTGGCTCTCCCAATGATAGACCTCGTTGCTATCCTTCATAATATACACGTTGAGAATGTCGTTAATATTCATCATATCGTGATCCAGCTTAAATTGCTTGCGTATATGCGCGACTTCTTTCTTTATCATGATTCGCTAGACAACTCCTAAGAAGTAAATTGGTTTTATCAGTATAAACGATATAACAACCCTTCGCTAGAAGGGCTGTTAATGTTACTTATCTTCAGTTCCGTTCCAAACCAACACAGCCACACACTCAATATGTGTTGAGTAGACAGTGTGAACAAATGAATATGATGTGCCCTTCACCAAGCCACTAATAGTGGCTTTTTTGTTTTCTTAATTATGCTGGTAAAAATAATGAACATTCTTCTTTTATTAGCGAAGCAATTTCACTGACTTGTAAATCAAAAACGCTTTCCCCATTACTCCGCGACTTTTCAATCACAGAATCAATAATACGATTCTCGGACACATGGGTATAAAAATCAGAGAATGTGATGGAGGAAAAATCATAATTCCCGTACATCTTTTGAAACATATAAGCTATGGCAGTCTGTTCTAAGAGTGTAACAGCTACTTTTTCTTCAGATATCATAGGATACGTAATTAATAAATAATTAAATACTACATCTGATCTAATGAAGGGTATTAATTTGTATGAATACGCTATTAGAATAATATCCATGATTTGCATGAAAAACTGCCCTATTGCCATTAAAAAAATCTCTGCATCCCCCATCCTTTGTCTTAAAACATCAAGAGACAGAGTATCATTTAAATTCTTTTCAATTCGTTCTTGCAGAGAAATAGAGACATCACTCTTATCATTGAGGATTAAATTATCAAGTAAATCTGCTCTGATATCTTGTTCTATCTCCTTAAGGGAATGATATTTATCTAAAAATTCTTCCTCTGTCGCACAGGGGTTAACAAAAAGGCTTGAGATAAACGAATAAGAGCTTTTCTTCAAAAAGGCCATTCGATCTTCTTGATCTTCCGAAAAGATATCATCCAAAGGTAGAACTATGAAATAGTTCGAGTACTCTGACAGGACATTTATGCAATCATTTACAACCTTGACTAAGTACTCCCTTACTCTCTTTTGTTTAATCGCGCTGCTTTCGGTTAAAAAGAAAGTTCTCATTTTCGAGACAGGATCTGTAAAAATACGATATTTCCCACAAGGTGCGAATTCATAGTGCCCATCATTTTTCAGATCAATATACATTGCTCCAGCAAGAAAACTACATTTATCATCCGTACTTATCTTCTTTAGAAAAAAGTCAATTATCTCATGTTTTCTACGCCAAAAAAGTGATACTTCCTCAAAGAAATATGCCAGTTCATTGTTTGTGATTTCTTCATCCATTATGCAATCGACATATTTACTTATCAGGTCTAAATATTCCTTTTGAATCTTAATGATCGGCTTCAATTCAATCATCTAGACCACCATACTTATCTTTAAAGAAGTCTGGAAATTCATAAAATGAAGATAACTGATTAAATAGTTTCTTCAGAACATACTCACAGTCATGTTCCACGCTTCTAAGTTTCTGCTCAAAAGTAATATCGGGAACAGTATGATACTTGTGAGAAGGATTATTACAGAAAATCATTGCACTTTCTCTAATAGCCCCCCACAGTCCATGAGTGAAGTTAGTATCATATTCATAATAAAGATCGTAAAGATCATTTTCACCAATGGCTTCAAATTTCTTTCTTACATTTTGATTATCAAATAGCCTTGTGTCCATATTAGTGAATTCTTCACCTTTATCTTCGTTAAGCAATGCTTCTAGTACAGGAAGGGCAAAGTGGTGTTTTTCGAGGTCTGGTTCAACTTCTCTAGCTTTGAGAATTACATATTTATACTTACCTATTCCGTATTCCTTAAAAGCCTTCCATATATCTGGTTGGTCTTGTTCTTTTAATGACATGTATTTCAAAGTCACATACACTTCTGTAATAGTCCTTAAGGCATTTCTACCTAAGATTCCATCTCCAATTCGACTTTCGAGCACTTCTTTATAAATCTTCAGTGCATAAGTTGCGATACCCAAGCAGACAGAAAATTTTTCATCCGTGAGTAGTGACTCTTTGTTATTAGACATTAAGTAGTCGATCGTATTAACGGCATCCTCTAAAAAAGACACACTTCCACCTACCTGTTCACCATAATCAATAATAAAAGATCTACACTTTGTTAATAACCCAAGACTATGCCAAAATTGTTTTGGAAAATCTCCGTTACCTTCTCTAAACCTTAAAGCCATTTCAGATGATCTAATTAACGGGCGATACAATCTCATTTCTAGATGGTCATGAGATAGTTTAGGATACTCAACTAATGCCTTTGTTATTTCCATCCCTCTAGCAAAATGAATTCGCTCAGCGAAAACGTTAAACCATAAAATTAGAAACCTTATATCTGTAGCTTCATTTGTTTGATGGAATAGATTTTTATCAATTACATTTTGAAGGGTAATGGTTTTATCATCTATTGATGTTTCGAAGTCTGAAAAATACTCATAAAAGAGAGCATGTTTGTCTGTACGGTATATTATTGTTAGAGGGGATAATACATCCCTAGTAGCCCATTTACATATTACTTCATAAAAAATCCGCTGTTTTTTGGGTTCTAGCTCAAAAATTTTCGATAGCATAGGAATGCACAATTCCTTATCTATCTTCGATAATTCCCCTGAAATCCTGCCAACTATATTTAGTCCATCTTCCCTGCCATACTGCTCTAGAATCAATGCTAACCATAAATATTCAGGTAACCACTCAATAGCCCATGGAGATAGAGAAAGTTGATCTCCTAGACTGCTATTAAATGGTGTATATAATACTCCTTTTTTGAATGTATGATCAGAGAGTTTGCTGAATTGCTTATCCATACCTATCACATCACAATCGTTATAATGATTATCTATTATTTAAGTATTCGTCTGCTATCTTTCTGCATATATCCTTTGAATCGTAATCAGTATCTATTAAATATTTAATAAATATATCTTCAACTTCCGTACTGTCTATTGATGCTAAATAACGAAAAGCTTCCTCAATTAGCACCTTCCAATTCGCATCATTGATAATTCTCTTTGACAGTTCGAAAGCTTTGTTGGGATCTTGCAATTGCAGCTTCTTAAATATCATCTCTAACTCAAACTCAGCATCATCATCCCGCCCAGCCATAATTTCAATGATTCGTTCATCTGAAACATCTCCCGCCATATCAGAAAATGCAATTGACAAATAATCAGGGTAAATCCTCTTACCAAAATCATTACCTTTGGGAGTTGCCCTATGTGCCCAAACGTTCTGACAATCATTAAGGATTTCCTCAACCTCTTGAACCTCAAGTTTCGATTTTCTCGAATCAAATAACTTTTTAAGATATTTATGAATTCTCTCGGGTTTACTAAATAAATTAAGATCATATATTTCACCGCCAGCATAAATTTTATCTGGCTTTTTGTCTTGATTGAATCCGAATCCTGTAACTTTTATTATTGTTAAACAATCGATACTTTTATTTTCTATATAAGCTGCGGTTGCTCTATGGTGTCCATCTAATAATGTGCTCATGAACCCCTCATAATAATAAGCAAGTCCTGTCATGGTTTTACCGTACTTTATCTGATCTAAGTAATAATTAACCCTTTCCTCATTCAAACAATTAACACTCTGAGAAGGAAGTATGAACTTTGGAGTGCCCGAGCTAACATGAAATTTATAATATACGTCCGCAGTTGCTTTATAAAGTTTCTTAGATTCGGGTAAATTCCAAAAAAAATTACCATCACCATCAGTTGGAATCATCTCTATACGTGTAAGCAAGTAATATCCATCTTCTAAAATGGAAAGCATAGGTTTAACATTTTCAAAAGTATAAGCTAAATCATTTTTTAGTTCTTGTGAGTATTTAATTGTATCAACAATGCTCGGATCAACTTTCTCTCTACCTAGCCCAATACTTAAAATCTTAGCGCATGTCGGACAGTACAGTTCTTCTCCGTAGCTGTTTATCAATGGTTTATTATCTAGTAACAAAAATCCGTATGTCTCGCCACTTTTATCCGTCCCGTACTTAGTGGACAATTTCCCTGTCCCTTTATTTATCCTAAATAGAAGGGCATCATTCCCCCATCTATTATGTGTACCAGGAATTAAATCCTCGAATTCAATCGGCTCCGAAAAATTAAAAAGCTTCACTCTATCACCCCTACAGATTCACCATACTTATATTGTAAGTTAAAACACCTTGTTGCTGCTACCAAATGTTTCCTTACATTTAAGAAAGCCCTGAAAATCCGTGTTTTGTTGCATCATGGTGCACACTCGTTTTTCTATTTTGTGTGCGCACCATGCACCAATTCTGATCCCATAGAGAGAAAGCAAGACTAAGGAAATTCAGCTTTCTGGGACACTCAACAATAAAAGAAGCCACTTCCATTATTGAATGGCAAGCGGCTCATATTATTTCATTGAGATTTAATGGGGGCAATTCCTTATCTGAATATATAGAAGCTATACCTAGTCTTACCAATTTATTAATACGCCTATCATAGGTAGTTTTAGACGGTTGATTTATACTTTGATCACCGAATAACATTTTGTATTCTATAAACCCCAGAAGCTGCCACGCTTTACTCTCTCCATATTCACTAATTAGTCGAGTCGCAACTTCTCTACGATTGGATACAGTTAAGTGATTATCTATTCCCAATCGATGCAAGTGCTTGAATATCATATCTTTAGCGACAGACTCCTTAATGAGTTCCCCCGCCCATCGGTTCTGCGAATACCTCACTAAGTTCTTATCAGTAATATTTGCTTCGAACCGAAGTATTCCAAGCGACTGCTCAATGACTTCAGGTGACCCTTTATGAGCTTTAATTTCTTGTTGCTTATCATAGAAACTCATACGTTTACTTCTGTTCTGCCATACGACCGTTTCCCCGTCGCCATATACGCAAGTAGAATATCTGGGAATATGGATATGAGAGAACGCCTGTATGTAATCCCTAACCGCCTCGCCTACTTGAAAGTTCCAGCACACGTCCATTCGTTGAATCTTCCAATAATACGACTCGTGCTTAGGGTAAGCGTAGAATTTATTCCTAAGGTAATCATTCAAGCGTTGGAAGAAGCGACTAATATCCATGTCACTGACCATGCGTACATTATGACCAAATAGAAACTTAGGAATAGATACTTCTACGGTCATTTTCTCCGTATTTTGATTGTACTTAAGTCTGACCGTTTCACCCTTCTTCTTGTATTCATATATCTCTCCAATCATGCCATTATCAGTTCTATTCTCATAGACATAGTTATTTGTCCAAGGTGCTCTATCTAATAGCTCATATACTATTTGATAGTCACCTGTCATCTTTACAGTGTCGATCATAGTATCCTATCCTATCTTTTCAATATTGAATAAGTTTTCTTTAGTGTTACAGACTTTATCCCCGCAACATCGATTCAGGGGAATGTCGTAAAGAAATCACTATCCCCGCATTCCATAGCTAGAAATAAAGGAAACTCCTAGCTATAGGGGGGGATAAAGGAACGGAAAATAATTAAAATGAATGACCAAATAAAAACTTGACCAGTCAATCATTCTTTGTGACACTATCCTCCAAGTTGGGAGGTGAAGCGTTGCATTTATCAATGTCTACTTGAATTACTTCAGAGCGAAGTAGAGCCGTTAAAACAGCTTCAAAAGCTTCTTGCAAAGATTGATTGCCGACATACTCTGATTGTGTGTTCATTTGGTTTCATTCTCCTTCAGTAAACCTATACGACAGAGAAGAAGGAGAGTTTAGCTCTAAACTTTGGTGAGGGCACATCGTATAGCGAATTTAGATACCCTACTTAGGAGGTAATCAGCTATGCGCTGTGCAATATACGCTCGTGTTAGCACCGAACTGGATAGTCAAAAAGACAGTGTCAGTCATCAGATTTCATTCTTTAACCGATTTGTTGAGGAAAAAGAGTGGACTATCTATGATATTTATAAAGACGAGGGAGTTAGTGGAACCAATATCAAGGGACGCGCTGAAATTCAACGTCTTATGAGAGATGCGAGGGGAAGGAAGTTCGATTATGTTCTGTTCAAATCCATCTCCCGCTTCGCCCGCGATATCCAAGATGGCATAAACATGAAACGAGAATTGGATTCCCTTGGCATTGGGATGATTTTTATTGAGCAGAACATTGATACAAAAACATCAGATGGAGAATTGATGTTCTCAATTCATCTTTCTGTTGCTCAACAAGAAAGCGAACAGACATCAAAGAAAGTGAAGTTTGGAAAGCGTGAAAAAGCTGCGAAAGGCAGGTATAATGGTTCCCTCCCGCCCTTCGGATATAAAAAAAATGGGGATCGCCTTGAACTTGACCCACTATATGCCCCCTTGGTCAAAGAAATATTTCACCTGTACCTTCATAACGATTGGGGGCTACAGAAGATTGCTAAACACCTTACGAAGCACGGTGTACCTACACCAAGATCAGTCTCAAAAGCTAAGAATGCGGGCTCTTTATGGCAACAAAGCAGTGTGAAGATCATTCTTACTAATCCTGCGTATATCGGGAATATGATTCAGAATCGCAGTGAAGTAACGAGTATCCGAACAAAAAATCGGAAAACAGTATCCCGAGAACAACAAACAATTGTCCTCAATACTCACCCCGCCCTCGTAACACAGGAAGAGTTCGAAGAGGTACAAGTAAAACTGGTGCTAAAAGGCAAACAAAGAAGCAACGGTCAGGAAAGTCTGTTTGCTCATATTGCCGTATGCGCTGACTGTGGAACAGGAATGCATTACAAAGATGATAGGAAGTCCTATCAATGTGGTAAATACGGTAAGTATGGAAGGGAATTTTGCAGCCATCACTTCATAAAAGCTGATAAACTGCTATCTATTGTCCTTATGGTTCTTAAGGAACTAACCGAGGAAGGTATCAATAAGTCAAAACTTATCGATGTCGCAAAAAAAGAAGCAGGGCAACACGTAGTTAGCTTTGATAAAGAAATGAAGGGTATCGAAAAACGGATTCAACAGCTAACTAAGAAGCAGAGTACCCTCTTAGACTTATTGAATGAAGGCGACATAACTAAAGACGAGTGGAGAACGCAAAATGAAGGTATACGGAATGAAGTAACGCTTCTGCACACTCGAAAACAACAGCTTCACTCAAACGTCGAAAAAGAAAAAGACATGGAGAGCCAAATCCATGCCTTCGAAAAGCAAATATCTAAATTAGTACAGCTTAACATTAAGGATGAGAAGATATTAAAGCAAGTCATCCATAAGCTCATCCACAAAATTGAAGTGTTCGATGGTAATAACATTAAGATACACTTCAATTTCTTAAATCCAAGTACCAAGATGGGGGCATAGGATTCAATCCTGCCCCCGCCATTTTAGCAACACTGTACACTCCACATGTGTGGAGTGTGTATACAGACAGAAAAAACCAAACGGCATCTCAGCCATTTGGTTTCATTTATTGATATAACTTCATGTAATCAAACCCTAACTTTATCGCTACATACGATAATGTCAGATGTACTATAAGAGCTCAGGCCATTCTTACCGCTTCGCCTTATAAAACTCATGATAAAGCTTCATAAGCGCCCTTTTCTCTATCCGCGATACATAGCTCCGACTAATCCCAAGTTCCTTCGCAATCTCCCGCTGCGTCCGCTCATCCCCGCCATGCTCCAGCCCGAAGCGCCCGATGACTACTTCCTTCTCGCGGTCATCAAGTATATCCAAATTCTTATATATCTTCGACTTTTCAATTTTCAACTGCACCTTATCGACGATATCATCCGCTTCAGTACCGAGGATATCGATCAGCGTAATTTCATTGCCTTCCTTATCCG
>NZ_JBFTSN010000229.1:0-10343 GCF_056400045.1 Paenibacillus sp. 01L418 | reverse complement strand
ATTTACCAGCGGCAAGCTCCATAAATACGGGTACGATTACACCTTTGGAGAAGTCAGCGGAGTTGTTGATTCCGTAGCCCCAAGGCGCATTGACCTTAGCGTTGTTAATTGCTGTTTCTGCTTCAGCGAGTGCTGCAGGCCATTCTGTATCGATAGAAACGGGAATAGCTTGAGCTTGCTTCACCATTTCAGCTTGTGTTTTTTGGCTTACCAGATATTTAACCAATTCGATAGCAGCTTCTTTATTGCTGCTGTTTTTGTTCAGCATAAGAGCTTGTGCGCCAAATGTCAGCTCATTCTGACCTTTTCCGTTGCCGTTAGGCACAGTTGGGAATTGGAAGGAGCCCCATTTGAAATCAGGACCTGCTGTGGCAGAAACTTCATTCGGAAGCCAAGTGCCGTTCAGATAAGCTGCGGATTGACCGAATACGAGATCCTGCTGTGCAGCTGGGTATTTACTGCCTGCAAGCTTAGAAGAGAAGTAACCTTTCTCTTTCATCATGACCATATCTTTGGCGAATTGAAGGATGATTGGATCCTTCCACATCTCGCCTGTTTTGTCATTCACGAGTGCGTCGACCCATTCATTGCCCATTGCGCTGCTGAGGTATCCGCCGATAAACAAATCACGGTATGCATCATCGAATGTAATTGGAGCAACGCCAGATTTTTTAATCAGCTCACAATATTCCATAAACTGCTCCCATGAGCTAGGCGGAGTCGTAATTCCTGCTTTCTCAAACACTTCTTTGTTRTAGAAAAATAGTACAGCGAACGGCTGTTGTGGAATCGCATAGTGGCCTTCTTCAAGTCCTGCTGTTACTGACAAAGATTTTGTCCAATCCATTAAGCTTGGCATAAGTGAATCTTGCAATGATTTTCCTTCCATGCCTACAGATGGTGTAGCCAAATATTCATCCAGCTTCAGCAAATGGTCCTTAACTATCGCCATCGTAACGGAAGGATCATCCTCGAATATATCGATTTGTTCGCCGCCGTCGAGTGCTGGTTTAATCAGCTTTCTAATATCCCGTCCTGTAAACTTCAGATCGACGGTAACTTTTGGATTAGCAGCTTTAAATTCATCGACTGCCACTTTAATCACTTTTGCTTGCGGTTCGGTGTCGCTCCACATGGACCAGAAGACCACTTTGCCATCAAGGCCGGCAGCATCGGGACTTGGCTCGGCAGCAGAAGTGGGCTCGGTTGTTGCAGCAGGAGCGGGAGACTCGGTAACCTCCGGGTTGTTGCTCTTCGAGTTTGAGCACCCGACGGCTAAAAAGATCATCATTACTGTTAATAAAATCGAAAATATTTTGTTTCTTTGCATTGTTGACTCCTCCTTTTTTTGGTAAGTATACCGCTGGGTATGCAACCGGGTACATGACCATTTTTGAACTGAATCCGTCATATTTTGTACTCAATTTATATTTGGTTATTGCTGATAAGGAAGCGGTTGCAGCAAACAGCGAGCGGGTGCATTACTTTATTAATAGAAAGGAAATAGGTTTTGCCAAAATGAATATTGACAGCGATGAGCTTGAGGTGGTTATATACGAGGAGTAAGCCTAACATCTAATCAAGGAGCCAATATGCAAAAAAACTTGCGCATGTCTACCATATTAAAACTATTTTTTATTTCGGTTGTTATCGTACCTGTCTTTTTAATATGCTCAGTCATATTGAACATTTACGAACGGGATATTCTCGAACAAAACACTGGGCGCTCACTGCAAATATCGAAAGCGCTTTCATATTCAGTAAGTCAAGAAATCAATCGCATGTCTGGTCTGTTTGCTTCGATTGGCGTAGATCAGGATGTCATTTTCACCATATTTGATATTAATCGTTTGAGCGGCATCGAAAAGCAGAAGGCTGCCAATAAGCTGAAAATAATGATCGAGAAGTACACCGCATCGGTCTCTGGCCGTGTGCTCTCTGTTAACTTTTTTTTTGATAACGGAAAATCATATTCTTATTTAAAAAACATGATGTTGGATGACTCTGCTGTACGCGAGCAAGATTGGTACCGTGACACGATTAGCAAGCCTGACGTCATACGGTTTCAAGGCATGCTTCCCAACGCTCTTTATGGGAATTACAATCCGTACATGATGGCCGCTGCGCTCTCTCCAAGCACGACTAATCGGATGTCCAAAATGGAATTGATCCTCTTTACATTTGAAAGCGGAACTTTCGATCATATTTTGCAGTCACGCGATAATTCGGAATCAGTTCTGCATATTGTAAGCGGCAAAGGTCAAATCATCGCTTCGAATACAGTTATTGATAGAGGAAGCCACGTTGTGAACAATTGGTCGAAAGAAATAAGCCGCGGT
This sequence comes from Paenibacillus sp. 01L418, assembly GCF_056400045.1. Lineage (NCBI taxonomy): Bacteria > Bacillati > Bacillota > Bacilli > Caryophanales > Paenibacillaceae > Paenibacillus > Paenibacillus sp. 01L418. Next base: position 8,004 of record NZ_JBFTSN010000229.1, on the reverse strand, counting down.
GTAGAAGGGTCCTTCGTGGATGACTCAGAGGACAATAAGAAATTAATAACATATGCAAAAGTAGACAATACGGATTGGTACATTGTTCAAATTATTCCATTCGCAGATTTGCTCGCCAATTACCGAAATGTAAATTCGTTTGTGTGGTTTCTCGCTATTTTGATCATTTTAGCGTTTGTGCTCGTTTCCTTCTATTTTGTTTCCAATGTGACAAAGCCGATCCGTGTGCTGCTCCACCAAATGGTTCGTGTAACGGGTGGAGATTTAAATGCGAAATTTACAGGCTCAGGCAGCTTGGAGATGGTAAGGCTGGGCCATTCCTTTAATCTAATGACCGAACAGGTTCGCCAGTTAATAAGCCAGCGTGAGAAGCAGGAGGTCGAAAAGCGTAAAGCTGAATTTGCCGCGCTGCAGTCGCAAATTAATCCGCATTTTCTAATCAACACGTTAAACGCAATTAAGTTTATGGCTTTAATAAGCAAAGCGGACAATATCCGCAACATGACTCACTCGTTGACACAGCTTTTAGCTTCCTCTTTTAACCGCGGCGGGCTTCTAACTACGATAGCGGACGAAGTCGACCATTTGAAGCATTATTTGTACATTATGGAGATTCGTTTCGGCAGGCCCATCCAAATGGAATGGAACATCGATCCTGAGGTTTCAGGACATTATTTGTTAAAGCTATTGCTGCAGCCTATATTGGAAAATAGCATCATTCATGGTCTAAAGGATATTGATTACCCTGGAATCATCACAATCACAATCGCAAAGGAGGATAAAAATTTACTCATTACGATCGCAGACAATGGGATGGGAATGACGTCAGACGTCATTGATCAGCTTGAAGACAGAACGGCCTCCTATACGTTTAGCGGAATGGGTAATCGAAATGTACATCGACGGATACAACTGCACTACGGCTTGCAATATGGATTACGGTACGAGTCTAATCTGCCGCAGGGAACAAAGGTTAGCATTCGATTGCCTTTGATTAATGAACCGGATGAGGAAATGGCTGATTTTTCAGCATAAATGATCATGTTTGAACTAAAAATGTCATCTTTTCTAACCATAAACGCTGTATAATAAATGCCATATACTTGAAAGCGCAATCATTCGTTTGCGGGTTCAGGTTTTGCTGGGAGAAGTGGAAATGAAATTTAACAAAAATATTGTCACAGTCTTAGTCGTTACTTTGATATCGGTAGGCTTGCTTGCAGGATGGATCGGTATGTTTAAGGCTGATACCAATGATACGATTTATTCTTTGGTTGTTAATACACCGCAGAAACAAACCTCCAATCAAAATCAGCCGGTAAAAATGAAATTTGGAATATGGGAATCGAAGACGGATATCGAATTTTGGACGGAGAAGGTGAAGGAATATTCGGCTCTCAAACCAAATGTAACAGTGGAAGTAGAGACGATTCCAGATAATAGCGGCCAATATTTAAAGGTGCGTCTGACGGCAAATGATTTGCCTGACCTATTTTATTTGAAACCGGGTCATTTGCCTATTTATAAAAATTCATTGTTGTCTCTTAATCAATTGCAAGCAACGAGCAGAAATAAATACCCAGCTGAAATAGAGGGGGAAACACTTGGCTTGCCGCTCATATCCTTCTCTGAGTATGTGTATTATAGACCAAGTATTTTTGAAGAGGTGGGCGTTAGTGTTCCGCAAACCTTAGGACAATTTATGGATGTGCTGAATCAAATTAATTTGCACGGCAAATATATTCCGATTGCTATCGGGGGCAAAGATGATTGGACCTTCTATCCATTTATTGAATTTGGACCGCCAATCCTTTCGAAGGACGAGAACTATTTGGCCAATATATCAAACGAATTGAAGCCATTCGGAGAAGGCTCAGCCTTTGGCAAAGCAGCCGATATGCTCAAGACGATCGCTGAAAATAAATTAGCTGGTCCCAACGCGCTCGAAATTGGCTTTGATCAGGCGAAACAATTGTTTCAGTCCGGAGAAGCGGCAATGATCGCACTCGGTCAATGGTATTACTCGGATCATGTGGCAAAAGTGAGCAATGATGAGGATATAGGTGCTTTTGCACTGCCGTGGAGGGAAACGACCAAAGAACCGCTGCTTTCTGTAACGATGCCGGACCAGTATATGGCGATTAACAAAAACTCCAAAAACAAAGAAGAAGCGATACAATTTCTAGAATGGGTATTCAGCCCCGAGGTTTATCAGGCTTTTATAAATAACTCACAAAGCTCATCGACGTTAACGGATGTTCAGTCCATACTTCCCTTTTTTAATGAGGAGAATAGAGAGCATCCATTTGTACCTTTTATGTATTCCGCGTTAGATGAGAAATTTGTACAAGTGAAAAACGCAGCGCAGTATGACGAGAAAAAGCTGGCGCAAGAAATTTTTGCAGGCGAGTCGGTAGCAGGCATTCAGAACAAGATGAATGAAAACTGGAGCAAAGCGGTGCAATATGTTCAGCATAATTAAAGCCTATCGATGTATGAGGGGGAGTAAGATGCCGAAATACCAAGCCTTTATCGTGGATGACGAGCCTTTAGCCAGATTAGCGCTTCGGGAATATATCGCTTTAACTTCAACAAATATTGAAATTGCAGGAGAGGCTGGCGACGGAGAAGAAGCATTGCATCTTCTAAAAGATCGTCAGGATATCGACATCATCTTCGCAGATATAAAGATGCCGCGCATGAATGGTGTGGAGCTGCTTGCAGCACTTAGAGATGTGTCGTTCGAACGCCCGCCGCTTATTATTATGCTTAGTGCATATGGCGACTATGGCTATGTAAGAGACTCATTTGTACTTGGGGCGTTTGATTATATGCTAAAGGCGAAATTGGATGAACAATATATTGCGCCTGTGCTGAATAAGACAGTGGAGGAATTGAATAGGCGTGAGCAGAGCAAGGCTGCGGAACCTGAATTGTCTGCCCTAGATGAAGACGAAATCGTTTGTTCCATGCTCCATCAGCTGTCGGTGTCAGATGGATTGAGCTCATCTGAATATGAACTCGATGAACAGTTGAAATTAGGATTGAATATCGTTCGGAAACAGTTGGGCGAGAAAAATCAGAAGGTAGCCTTCATTAGATTATCTCAAGTGGTTCACTTCGAGCATACGAAGCAAATCATTATGCAAACCATTAGAACCGTAACGAACACGGATAGAAATGAAGGAATATGCCGCGTTTGTCGTCATGATGAACGGAACTATATCCTATATTTCACCTTCCCTGAGCAATGCAGTGCGATGGCTATTCGAAGTTTGACCCAAGCCGTCTTAACGGATGTGAAAATAAGGCTGCGGCAGTTTTTGAATCTCCATTTATCGATCGGCATCAGTGACTCTGCCAATGGAGTGATGCAGTGGAATCGTTTGTTCCGTCAAGCTGAACGGCTTTCCCTTCTTAGTTACTATCAAGGATATGATCACTTGATTTATCCAGAAGCCGAACGATCAATGGGTTCAGAGAAGGACAATTGGAAAGAAGCATGGGCGCCATTTAAGCTCGAGCTGCTGCAAGCGCTAAAAGATACCGACCCTATGCGATGGAAACAGTCCATTCAGCACGGATTCAAGCTGCTGCTTGAATACTTTCCATCCTCGCCTGAGCCTATCAAAAAAGCACTCAGCGATTTGATCTGGGAAACGGGTACGCTGATGCATGAGCGAGGAATGTCGTGGGATAAGCTGCATGAAAGATTTCCTCAACCGGTTGAGCATGTCCGGAGTATAGAGACATGGGAGGAAACCATGGAATGGCTGCAATTATTTCTTGATGCCTTGCATGATAAGCTGCATCCTAAGCTCGACAAAACAGCTGCTTGGCTGAGCCCTGTTGTAGCGAAAGCTAAAGCTATATTAGATAATCATTTTAATGAAGATTTGCATTTGTCTACGATTTGCGCCATGGTCGGAGTCAGTGACAGTTATCTTAGCAAACAATTTGCGAAAGAAATCGGTATTAATTTTATCAACTATTTGACCAATTTAAGAATTGAAAAAGCGAAAGAAGGACTAGAGAACGGGTTGAAAATTTACGATGTAGCAGAAAGTGTAGGGTATGTTAATCCTGAGCATTTCAGCCGAATTTTTAAGAAGGTGACGGGACTTAGTCCAGTAACCTATCGCAAGAAATGTGAGAAACGTCCCATGACGGCTTCCTATTATTTAAAGCATTCATAAATGCTAAGGGGTTGCTTCTCAAGTAGGTTAATCTACTTGAGGAGCAACCCCTTATTTTGTGAAAAGGTAAGAAGGCAGCGAAGACTAAGTTTCTGTCATGATTCCGCCATTGACATGCAATACCTGACCTGTAACGAATGATGAATCGTCTGAAGCTAAATAAATGTAGGTTGGAGCGAGCTCGAATGGCTGCCCTGCGCGTTTCATTGGCGTATTGGCGCCAAATGTTTGCACATATTCAGCTGGATAGCTGGAGACGGTCAGAGGTGTCCATATCGGACCCGGTGCAACAGCATTAACACGTATCCCGCAATTAACGAGCTGCAGCGATAACGAACGGGTAAAAGATACGACTGCCCCTTTTGTTGAAGAATAATCGACCAGAAGCGGGGCACCTGCATAAGCAGTTACGGAGGCTGTGCTGATGATGGTGCTGCCTGGTTGAAGATATGGAAGCGCGGCTTTCGTCAAATAGAAATGAGGAAAAATATTGGTCCGATAAGTATCTTCCAGCTGCTCATTCGATATGTCCAAAATACTCGTCTGAGGAAACTGGACTCCTTGGTTAAGCACCAAGCAATTGATTTTTCCATAATGCTCGAGTGTTATTCTGATGATTTCTGTGGAGAGCTCTGGCCTGCGGAGATCACCTTCAATTAGCAGGCAGCGACCACCGTATTGCGCTACCATTTGCTGAGTTGCAAGCGCGTCTTGACGTTCGTACAAATAAACGATAACGACATCAGCACCCTCTTTGGCGAAGCCAATGGCAACAGCTCGGCCAATTCCGCTGTCTCCTCCAGTAATGATAGCTACTTTGCCGGACAGCTTTCCACTTCCTTTATATGCGGGATTGTCGGAAATCGGTAATGGGTTCATTTTGTACTCAAGGCCAGGCTGCCTGTCTTGATGCTGGGGCGGAAAGGTTAGGGGCTCCTGTTTGCACTTTGTTTCGTAGCCATAATAGGGATAAAACGGAATCATCATGGTATCCTCCATTTGAGTTCATTGCAATAGGGTATTCACCCAGCAACTAAAACGCAACTCTTAGTTAGTTTGCATATTGGAGGGAGTTTATAAAGATGGCTGTTTAGAAGAAAAGGACTTATGATACTGCACGAAGCAAAGCGATCATTCTTGATGCAGCCGAGCAATTATTTGCCGAGCAAGGTTATTCCGCAGAAATCCGCTAGCAGGCATTAGGCATTGATATGCGGTGTTTTATTGATCGTATGTTTGTGAACGGTTTTAATTGAAAGCCTATAAACAAGTAGGATATAAACAATGTCCAGTACAAGGATCAAAACATACATGATAAACAATAGTAGAGATTGCGGAAAGAGCGAGAAGCAGAGGATGGAGGCGAATAAAGTGCCTATCATTTTGAAATAAGCGATAGACAGGGATTGTCCCTTCAAGTCTTTGATCATCAGCATTCGGATGAAGAGAATCGACATGAGCAGATTGATGCCAAAGGCCGAATAAATGCCCATCTTATCATGGAATTCAACCGCCATACCATAATGCAGCAGAAATGCGATTACAAGCAGCGCGAAAACAGAAGCGTGAATAACGCGTTTAGGATAGGTGCCTTTGGAATAGTAGAGGAATTGAAGCAGAATAATGCAGTCAAGCAAGAACCACACTAAGGTCCCGATTTGCTGAAGCGGGTGAAACGGCATAATAAAGGTAAATAGAAATTCCCAAGTAATATTTGCACATATGCAGGCGAGCGGCATTCCACAGGCTTGATCCTTAAACCCTTTGTAAATAACGAGAATATAGACGATCGTCCAAAATAGTGCTACCCCAAACATGAGAAGAAACTCTACTTTTAAAGGCAACAGATGCTCCATATAACGACAATCGCATCCTTTCTAATATGATTCGCCCAACTAGTACAGGCATCTAGCTTGTCTATCTATATGAAATTAGTATGTCCTGTAGACCCTTGAACGAAAAAAGAGAAGAATTGTTATGCCCACAAAGGGAAGCCAGGCTATTGTTAGTTGGAAAATGAAAAAGGAGATCGACAAGGATCTCCTTTCTCAAAACTTAGCGTTTTTAACAAATTAATAGCGTGGTGAAGAGAGGATGAATTCACGTATTCTTTTGGTCGACAACTTGTTTACGAAGCYCCATTTCCTTTGCAAGGGTTTCGGGATTGTTCATTAAGTCTTCTGCCTCGAATACTTGTCGGAGCTCAATTACGCCTTGGCCAAATCCATGGGGATCCGGAAAACGAAGGGCCCATTCAACGGCTTCTTCTCTGGATTTGACTTCAATCAACGTGTAACCGGCAATTAATTCTTTGGCTTCCGTAAACGGCCCGTCTATCACCTTCGGCTTGCCACCTGGTTCCGGATAAGAAATCCGAATGCCGCTGGAGCTTGGCAGCAGTCCATCAGCAGCAAGCAAGACACCGGCTTTTACCAACTCCTCGTTATACTTCTGCATAGCATTAATGAGCTCCAAGCTTGGCATAACTCCAGCCTCTGAATCTGTTGTAGCCTTTACAATCATCATAAATCTCATAGGTGTATTCCTCCTATTTTTTAGTAAAGCTTATACCGATTGAAGTAAGTCCGATAATTCAGCTTCTACTTATTCGACGAATTAATCATCGATAGATCGACATCTCATCTACATCTATTCGTTATTATTTTTATTTAGTGATTGTTCTTAAAAAAAGCGATAAGCTCCACAGAGATTCGTTTGGCGTCGAGCTTCTTGGTATGTCCAAGCCCTTTTTTACTAACGAGCTGGGCATGTGGGAGCACCTTAGCAATGGCCTGGGCACCCCGCCGCAGTGAAGCTGGACTTTCGGTTCCTTCAATCACCAGCGTTGGCATTGTAACCGTACTCCAAAGCTTGGCAGGAAGTGGTTTTCCATCCATAAAGCCATCCAATAATGCTGCATCGTAGGGGAGTGTATGAGCGACAGCCATAAGGTTAGACCAAACGCTTGGCATCATGCGCATCATGGCAACTATAAAGGAGGGGGCTCCCATGCCTTTAGTCATAAAATATTTGATGGCATCTGCACGGCGATTTTGTGCAATCAGCTTCATGACCTGTTCTGCAAAGTCTTTCGGCGCTTTGCGATCTGCTGCATCGACAACAAATGGCGGCTCATGTAAAACCAGTTTTGTGATATTAGCTCCATTCGAAGCGGCCTGTAGGGCGAGAACTGCTCCAGATGACAGTCCCCAAACATATGCTGAGCCGCCAGCCTCTTCAATCATCGCCTTAAGGTCATCGATTTCATGGGTTGTGTCATATGGCTGTGTATCGCCGCTATCGCCGCGGCCGCGGCGGTCGTAGTTGTAAACCGTAAAGTGCTCGCTCAATAATTGTGCTAGCTGTACTTGTGCGGGGAATTTTCGGTAACTGAAAGCACCCGCTACTAATAGGAGTGCTTGCCCTTTACCCATTTTGTCATATGCGATTTTGGTTCCGTCTTTAGAAGTTGCGGTATACATTTGATTGCCTCCTTAGAATAAATAGCCTTATGTCTTTATTAAGACGACGAACCGCTGATGGGAATATCGACACCATTTCATAAACAATTTAAAAATATTTTGCTTGCTGTTTAAAAGCAAAAACGAGGGTTATGTAAACTTGTATAAAATGAAGGATTGAAAGGGATTTGCTATCTAAAGCGCAGGATTATTTGTTTATATCTATTTTATCCCTAGTATCTCTGATTTGCAGTAACTATGCTTAAATAGTTGTAGATCGTCAAAGGCGCAACCGAATAGCAGTTTGAGAGGAATGTAAGCAAATGAGAATAGAGTGCGGGCATTAT
>NZ_JBFTSN010000228.1:0-10374 GCF_056400045.1 Paenibacillus sp. 01L418 | reverse complement strand
GCATAAATGACGGTAAAGCTCAGACATTATTTCCCTATAACTTCTTTCAATTTCAGCAGCACAGTAACCGCTTCAGCACGGGTAGCAACGCCAGTTGGCTCAAATTTATTACCGCTGCGTCCTTGTACAATTCCTTGCTTCTTCGCCGTTTCTGCAGCCTTCTTAGCCCATGCAGGTATAGCACTGTCATCAGCAAAGCCTGTTTTACCGCTTGCATCTGCATCAAGGCCAGTAACTTTTGCAATCATAGCAACCATCTCGGCTCTTGATATGCTTGCATTTGGACGGAAGCTGCCATCCTCATAACCTGTAAGAATACCAGCCTCAACAGCCTGAGCTACTGCCTTAACCGCCCACGCGCCAATAGCAGACTTATCTTTAAATTGCAGCTCGCTTCCGCTTGTTTGCGGCTTCAGCATTTGCATCATCATCACTGCAAACTCCGCACGTGTTACCGAAATATTCGGCTTAAATGTGCCGTCTGAATAACCATTTACAAAGCCTTCTGCCACTGCCTTTTGGATATTCAGCTGTGCCCAGTGACCATCAATATCCTTGAAGTTCAGTTGATTTTTATTTATTGCCATGACAGCAAATTTCGTAAAGTGATCCACTTCAACTTCAATTTTATTACCGTTTATCTTGCCTCCAATAGATACCCATTTTTTGCTCGTCTCATCGAAGTAGAATACAGCTGCCGTTTGATTCTCTTTAAGCAGCGATGAATTAAATTCAAAGACGAGTGTTACATTTTTGCTGAATTTACCCGAACTATTTTTCAACACTTCAAAAACTGAGCTGAGAGGAATATCGACTTTCGAGAAAAGCTTAGCCGTATCCAGCAGTTCTTCAATGGTCAGAATAATTTCCTGAGCTGTTGCTCCAGCTGGGATCGTGACTTTAATTTTCTCACCTAAACTCACCTTTGCTGAGTAACCAGCCGGTATTGTTGCTTTTCCATTCGTAGATACAATCTCTGTTATACCAGTGCCGCCGCCTGAATTACCGCCGGTTGGCGCTTTAGGTGTCGTAATATTTCTCGCATTGCTTGCCTTGGAGAAATTATTCGCATGATCGAATGCGATGACATAATACTGGTAAGCTGTTTCCGAGCTTAACCCTGTATCACTATAAGATGTACTTGTTGTTGTTGCCAGCTCAATACCATTGCGGAAAACCTTGTAGCCTGCTACTCCCAAATTGTCAGTAGAAGCAGACCACGTCAAATTAATTTGAGTGCTGGAACCCGCTTCTGCTTTCAAATTCGATGGATCAGTAGGCGCATCCGTATCAACGATAGTTGGTGTCCACCAGTTGCCGGATACGACGATCATGCTGAGCAAACGGAGGTTATTACCAAAATATAAATCATCTTCCGTTTTAACAGCCGTATTATGATCCCATAGCTTATTTAGCCATTCTTGATTGGATGAATCGATCATTGCACTAACCATTAGCGGAGCTGAGAAAGTGATATCTTGATAATCAGCTATCGCTTCCGAGCCATCCAATTTATAGCCCGCCAAAATATTTTGTGGATCGTTATCCGTCTTTTTACGAATCCACTCATTTAATGTACTTAACTGATCTTTTGCACGTTTTTCCCCTGTAATGAGATAGTCTGTGCCTATGCGCCATGGTGTGCGGGATGAGTTGTAGCTATAATCGCCGTCCGTATCTGATTCTAAAAAGGAAGGCGGTGCAGGTACAAAGCTTCCGCTGTCAGTATCCTTCACGACAAAGTCTGGGAGCAGACCAGCGTTCGGACTGAAATTTTTATAAAGGCTTTCCATCACGTTATAGGTTTTGTCGACTACCTGATTCCAACGGTCATCGCCGGAAACAACAGCAAAATCCTTCATATGCTKCAGCATGAAATCCGAAGGACGGGTAGCATTTTCATACTCGCCGCTAGTTGCCCAATCGGCAATTCTTAATACCCAATCCTTTTGGTTGACTTCACTATCCATAATGGCTTTTATTACTTTACGAGCCTGAGCCAAATAATCAATTTCCCCATCATTTCCCCATTGCTCACTCGCAAGAAGAAGTGCATAGGCAATATCCATATCTCCATCTGTAGCTGAATCCACACCGTTAATATCAATAATCGCTTTACCATTATCAGCTTGCTGCCAAGCCATGAGGTCTGGATTAATTTCGCTTGGATGTGCTCTGAAATAACGATACATGCCGTCAAAATACTTCTTCGCATCTTTATCATGGCCTGCCATTAGAGCGGTGATCAGCATTCCGTAGCCATGAGCTTCAGAAACGGTAATCTCATTCTCTTCAAACCAGTCTCCATCCGCATACCACACATAATATTGGCCTGAGGTATATGGATTCTCTTTCAAATATTTCGTTTTCCACTCGTCATATAATCTTGACACGGTATTATCCATATCAGCTTGCGTAATATGATTTGGCTTAATTGTGCCGTCCGCATAAGCGGTATGCTGAGGGAAAGCTTTAAGTGGACCTTCACCCGCAGCAGCCGGCTTCGTCTTCAAACTTATCGAATGGCTTGCAAGCGATTCTAGTCCCTCTTGATTAATTGCTTTCACTTCATACGTATAAGTGCTGTTTGCAGCTAAACCTGTATCGGAATAGGATAGCTTCGAGCTTGATGTTGCGCCAACTTTCACGCCATCACGGTACACATTATAACCTGCCACGATGATGTTTCCTGAAGATGCCGCCCAAGTCAATTCGTTCTGATACGGGGATATAGCTTTTCCAGTTAAGCTTGTTGGTGCTGAAGGCGGCTCATTCTCGGAACCATTTTCAATCGTTGTGACTTCCACCGGAGCGGAATTGTCTCTCGTTCCAACGGCCTTAACGATAAAATCATATTTCTTATTAGGGTTGATGTCTTTAATTTCTAAGCTGTATTCTGTTTGATTGCCAGTTGCCGAAATATATTCGCTCCAGTGTGCTGCTACTTTGTCGTTCTTCTCGTAAATTCTAAATCCTCTAACCGGCTCAGTTCCTGTAGAAGGCTTCTTCCAAGATAAAATCGCTTTATCCCCTTCCACCTTCACCTTGACGTTCTCTACTTTCTCCGGCTTCGTATCCGTTCTTCTGATTCCGTAGTCATCATAAGCTTTCAATCCCTTGCCAACTGTATTTTCAGCTTTTTCGTCTGCAACAGCTGCTGTGAATGCGGTAAAAGCAAGTACTTTATCCGAAATAGACACATCCGTAAACATTTTCTTGAATGGTTGAGTGTCAATCTCAGCAAAGTAATCATCATAAGGAATGGGATTGCCGTTCTCATCCTTTACTTCTTGTGCATCCCCATTTTCATCAATATAATGCTGATTATTTTTTTCGTAAAATTTATTTCCGAACGCATTAGACATCAGGTAGACTGTACCTTTAGGATCGATGGCATTGCCTTCCTCGTCGATTTTAAAATCTTTAATGATCTCATCATTTAACATTTGGAATGATCTCATATACATATGATCATGAGCTTCGAACACCATATCGATGCCCATTTCGTCAAATTCAGGAATGAGATACTTTTTGTAAAATTGAACCCGCTCATCTTCCCATTGCGCTGAATTGTCACCAGCTCCGTAAGGTCCTTTATGGAAAGTGACGAACTTCCATTTTTTATCGCTTTTTGCTACTGTGTTTTGCATCCATTTCACTTGATCCCAGAACTCTTTATCTGCCCATTCTACATCTTTCCCATTCGCAGCAAGTCCGCCTTCATATTGGGAATTGAATACCATGAAGAGCGCGTCGCCATACTCGAAGGAATAAACAGAACCTTCATCCGTTCCGGCAACCGTTTGCTTAGGCAAGTTGAAGTGGTTATAGAAATTATTATTAGGCGTCGTTACATCACCGTCATAATCATTCACTTCATGACCGCCAAGTACAGGCACATAAGGAACATTCGTGAGAGAATCCTGTGCTAAGCCCAGCATCCACTGCCATTGCTCTTCCAAATCTCCATTGTCGACCAAATCGCCTGCACTGATCAGAAATTTAGGATCGAGAGTATAATCGACTGCTTTCCTAAACGTATCTGCCCACGGTTCAAAATCAGACTTATTAGAAGCCTGCGAATCCGATCCTGCAATAAAGCGGAAAGGTTGGTTAGCTGCAGTATCCGTTGTAAATGAACCAATAATGCTCCAGCTGCCTTCTTCTCCATTGCCAACTCGGAATTTATAAGCTGTACCTGGTTTCAGCTCTCTTGCGATTGCTTTATGACTGATGAATTTCGTGAATGTGTTGGAATCACGATCAGCTTCTGTCATAAAGGTTTCAATTTCCTCCGCCGTTCCTTTATAGCTGACTACTCCATCTGCCGGGAAGACATTCCCTGACATTTTCGAAGCCTCAACGACTTGAACGACAGAGTCTGTCATCGTATCGGTATACCATGCTAGAGCGATACTCGTCTTGGGATCACCGTTAAATGTCATATTGATCATTTTCGGCAAGAAAGGCGATTGTTGTATGCTAAAGCTCCATGTCAAATCACGAATCTGAGTTACTTCGTCAGTACCTTTGATTAATGATTTCGGAACAGAGATCGTATACGTTTTGCCATAACTAAACTCAGGATGATTAATCTTAAGCGTGTTTCCACCAACAACTTCCAGTGAAACACCGGCTAATGATTTATTCTCATTGTCGACAATGCTTACAGCAGATGCGGTATCTAAAGAGATGGCCTTATTAAACTTCACGGTCAACGGCGCATCCACCGATACATTTTCAGCCTTGTCCTTTGGAAGCTTAACCAGATCAATAGTCGGTACACGAATGGCCGAGTTATCTATACGCTCCCCTTGAACCAGAATGTTTCTGATTTTGCTGGAGCCTCCGCCTCCAATTCCATCACTATTGCCATTTGTGTTCTGTCCCGAGCTAACGACCCAGCGAAGATACAGAAGCTCCTGATCATTCGCTTCACTTGGAATCGCAACGTTTTTCAGTTTGCATTCATCGTTAGGCGGACAACTGTATACTCCTTTAGTCATTTTAACCGCACCGTTCGGTACATCCGTCCATGTCGCCCGGTCCGTACTCATCTGCAGTTTAAAATCACGTGGTCCGGAGCCGGAAGAAGTTTGCTCCGATGACAAGGTTAAATTTTTATAGCCTTTAGTCGAGATCGTAGCAAGCCAATATTTTTGGCTAAAATCACCGCTCCAGCCTTGATAACTAAGATCCTTGTTGCTCCCGCTATAGTATTCAAACGTTCCACCGACATTTTGGAACAAGGAAGCCGCTCCGTAAACACCGCCTGTTGCTATGGAGATGCCATTATCCCCTTCATTCGGAAATATCCATTCCGCAACCTTCTCTGCTCCGTTACTCACAGCAGCTGGTTCATCCGCGGCAGCAACAAAGTTGGAGAAAGTGGTTGTCAACATGATGAACGTTAATAATATACAAGTCATTACATGAAATGATTTTTTCCGTTTGTTTCTACTATGCATATACTTAACCTCTTTTCTTTTCCATAATGAAAACGAATGATCAAAAAGTCCAATTCTTTGAATGCGCTGTCATAAATATTTGGTTTTCACAATCACTCTTGGCTCCACCCCCTCTTTCAGGTCGATTTTAAATTACCTAAAAGTTTAAACGCTTTAATCTTCAAAAAAGAGTTTATCCTGTAAGGAAAGCCCTGTCAATCACTTCCAAGGATTTTTCTACGAATTTCAGAGCTATTTACCTGTCCAATTCAAATTTTTCTCCTTATTTCGCACTTTTTCTCCCCGTTCCTATAAGAAAAACGAATTCATTAATTATTTTAAGTATAAGCGCTTAAATTATTTGTAAATTTGAATAGCGTTGACTTTTCAGATGCATAGACTTCCTAAAATGCTTAAAATATACATTAATTAGTATTCGAGTTTTCGAGAAAAGGTGCGTTTAGCTGTGATGAAAATAAGAAGAGTAAGAGGTTTATTTAGTTTTATGAAAGAGCGATCAAGCACAAGGATTCCCAGTACCCCATAAAATGACTATCGTCATATTAAGAAAATTACCTTTATCACTAAATAAGGCATGCCAAAACAATTAAGATAAAAGTATCAAATCGATGAGGTGAGCGAGAAAATGAACGGAAACACTTTTTATATGATGATCGCTTTTATAGCCGTTTTAGTTTTGTGGAGAAGGACGAGAAGCATGTACCGTCCAATACGGGGGAACGGGATTCGATTGCTGATTCCTCTGTTATTCATAATCCCTGGCCTGTCTTTAATTATTAACCCTAACGTGAATGAACCGGCTTGGGCTTTTGGAATAGCCTTCGGGCTTGGCGTTATATTTTCCATCCCATTGATTTGGACGACTAATTACGAAGTGAGAGATGACAATTTGATTTATTCTAAGAAAAACTGGGGATTTATCGCAGCTTTCATAGGTATTGTGTTCATACGGTTTGCTCTGCGTCAAGAATTGTCCGACTTGGATCCTCAAGGTAAAACAGCTTTATTCATGCTAGTAGCTTTCGGTTATATCATTCCGTGGAGAGTTTTTTCGTTTATCAAATTTCGGCGTGTGGCCAACCAATTGCAATTGTCTAAAATAAACTAAAGTTTGGTTGCCTGCGGATAAAAAAAAGGAATTCTCACAGTAAAAAAAAGCTGATCGGCAATAGCGCTGATCAGCTTTTTCGATTCATTCTTCGCGAATGACTAATAACAAACCAATAAAAATGAGTATAGTACCTATCCAAAATGATAAGCCAATTTGTTCACCTAGCAATAGCCAGCCTAAAAAAGCACCAACTATAGGTTGGAAAAAGAAAAATAATCCGCCACTCGAAGCATTAAGCATTTGCAGCCCACGATTCCACAGTAAAAAGGCACAGGCTGTCGAAATAACTCCCAAGTACAATAGTCCGCCCCATATAGATGGATGCATCAAGGCTTGAAAATCAAGCTCCGGCAATCGAGTAACGGTGAAAGGTGTAAGTAAAACAATGGCTACAAGGGTTGTATAAAAAGTTACAACAATTTGTGAATAGTTCCTGGGTACCCGCTTAATAAGAACAGACATAAGCGCCCAAGTAAGGGCGGCAATAAGCAGTGATACACCACCAAGCTGTAGGGATGAATCGATATTGGCATTTCCGACAATAATGCTTACCCCTATTGTTGCTAAAATAATTGAAATTGCTTTTTTAAACGTGATCTTTTCTTTTAAAATGATACGTGCAAATAGCACTATGAATGCTGGTGTCGTTGAAGTAATAATAGCACCCATTTGTGCTGTAGAAAGCATCGTACCTACTTCTTGGGTAATGATAGAAATTGTATTTCCAATAAGTCCAATGAAGAAAATTAATAATAAATCACGCTTTTCAATCCGCCATGATTGTTTCGTTACAACGCCAATAAATAGCAATGATAAAATCGCAATTACATAACGAATCCACACTAATTCAAGTGGTGGAACAAAGTCTACCACATGTTTTACAACAACATACATCCCGCCCCAAATGCTAGCTGCGAGTGATAAATATAAAGAACCTAATAAAGTGTTTTTCATTTTGTACCCTCCGTTTTCCTAGACAGTTCCTGTCCTTAACGGAGTTGTAGTTTTCTACCGTTAAGGAAGAATAACTACAGGTACATCGTTTTCAAAGAGTGGTGACCACATCATCTGTCTTCAGCTCACTTTCAAAAGAGTAATTTTATTTTATATGATTTTTTTTGATAAGGCTATTACCTATTTTAATTATAACGATGTACCAGCGTATGAGAAAAACCCTTAGTGAATAACCAGTCCAATGAAATGGGAATCTTATACAGGATCAGACTGATAAGAATTGGGAGTGAGCGGAAAATGAAAACGATGACAGCGGCTGGCAGTGCTAACCTGCAAACTCGCACGACTCAAAAAACAGTAGGCCAGTACTTGTTCGATTGTCTACAGCTGGAGGGCATTACCGAAATTTTTGGCGTTGCTGGAGACTACAACTTTACACTATTGGATACGCTGGAGCGCTATAACGGCATCCGGTTTATGAGTGGACGGAACGAATTAAACTCAGGTTATGCGGCGGATGGTTATGCAAGAGTTAAAGGCATATCCGCTCTTATTACGACTTTTGGAGTCGGAGAGCTTAGTGCTTGTAATGCGATAGCAGGAGCTAACAGCGAGCATGTGCCGCTAATTCATATAGTAGGTGCGCCTCCCGATAAGGATCAAAAGGAACATAAGCTGATGCATCACACTCTAATGGATGGAAACTTTGACGTCTTCCACAAAGTGTACGAGCAGATTACGGCTTATACTGCAGTACTGACACCGGAAAACGCTGAGATTGAAATCCCTGCCGCCATTCGTATTGCGAAGGAAAAGAAAAAGCCAGTGTACCTCGTTGTGGCTGATGATCTAGTGACCATGCCGATCATGACACGAAGTGAGCCGGTACCCCCGCGTCCAATGTCCAATCTGAAAACTCTTCAGGCAGCAACGGAACATGCCCGCCAACTGCTGGAGCGTGCCCATCGGCCGATCATTTTGGTTGATGTCAAAACCATGCGTTTCGACCTCGTAACCGCAGTTCGGCATCTAGCCGATGCGATGAACGTACCTGTTGCAACAATGATGTTCGGCAAAGGGGCATTTGACGAAACCCATCCGAATTATATTGGGATGTACGAAGGTTCATTCGGAAGTTCTGAAGTCCAAACCGCAGTAGAAAATGCAGACTGTGTCATTGCAGTAGGCATGGTATGGGCGGACAATAATACCGCGAACTTCACTGCGAAGCTAAACCCGCTCGTGACTATCAATATTCAACCGGGCATGGTCAAGGTCGCAGAAGCGGAATATCCGAATGTATTAGCAGCCGACATGCTGCTTGCGGTGCAGAATATTGGATACATAGGCCAAGGTTTAGCGGGAAAAACGACATTCCCATACGACCAAATAACTGGCAGTGCCGGTGACCCACTAACTGCGGCCAATTATTACCCGCGTTTTCAGAAGTTGCTGAAGGAAGGGGATATTGTGGTCGCCGAGACCGGCACGTTTTACAACGGGATGGCGCAGGTGAGACTGCCGCGCAATGCAACATATATTGCGCAAGGTGGCTGGGAGGCGATCGGTTATGCCACACCTTCCGCATACGGTGCCAACGTCGCTGCACCTGATCGGCGGGTGTTGTTATTTACAGGTGACGGCTCCTTGCAGTTGACAGCCCAAGAGATTAGCACCATGCTCTATTATGAATGCAAGCCTATTATCTTCATCTTGAACAACGATGGCTACACAATCGAGAAATATTTAAATGTCAAAACAGAGAATCAGCAATATAACAAAATTCCGCGCTGGTCATACACTAAGCTTGCCGAAGTGTTTGGAGGCGATGCGTTTGCCGTGACAGTACGAACCTATGGAGAGCTTGATCAGGCTATAATTCAAGCGGAGAGGGAATGTACAGGAAGACTCTGTATCATCGAAATGATAGCCGCTGACCCTATGGACGCACCAGAAAATATGCGCCGGATGCGCAATTATTTGGAAATGCAGGAGAAACAACGCAGCCAAAACTAGAAAAAGCAGCATCTAGTTTGCTTCTTCTTCCTTCATAAACACTGTAAATATTCTGATTATGAGGCCCGATAAACTCTAGAACCAAGCTATCGGGCTTCAACTTTATTTATGGAATGATCAGAGTTAAACAATACGCTGTTACCCATTAATTGAACGTTGTAGTTCACGAATGTCCTTCCACGAAATGAGCTTGATGTTTTCCTTTAGGAAGAGCTGCTTTATATCCAAATCACAGAGTAAGCGGAATTCAATTTCCCTTTCCATATAACAGTTTGTTAATTGCTTCAGTTCATCAGTAATGATAGACGGATGAACAGTTAACTGGGTGATACCAGACTTTAGGTTTTTGATCATGGATACAAACTGCGCCTTCACCGTCTCGTGCTCTTCATTCGTGCTAAGGCAATAGGGAAGAGAAATGATATCATCAATGAGGAAAATACCGCGCCTGTCCGCTGAAGAAATTCGTTCGGAAAACCTCTCCTTTTGCTCTTCGTTTATAAACGGCTGCATTAGAATTCTTCTAGGGAAATTAAAGGGCAGTTGATACTCTTGGCATAAATCTAATGCTATATCCAAAAAATCACGTCCTGTGTTTAGACCAAAGATACTCCCTGCATGACTGTCAAGATGAGTGGGATCAATCCCTTGAGAAATCGCATATGTAATTTGAGCTCGCATTTCAAGCCTAACCTCATCCAGATCAGCATTGGACTCTAAAAATGCGATATCTGTAAAGAATTCATTAACTGAATTAACATGGCTGTTGTGCGGATTCTCATGATACACAGGCTTATATCCTTGATGCTCTGAACTTGTTAATGT